>CAZONS010000031.1:0-17682 GCA_964581195.1 uncultured Thiobacillus sp.
GAAGTCCAGGTGTAGGAATAGTTCTGGTAGTCCTCGAACTTGTAGCCGTAGACCTTGACGCTGGAAATGGCATCACCCCAGCCGGATGGGTAGGGAGCATTCTGGAAAGTCCAGGCGGTACCGCCGTAATTGATGTGCTGATAGCCGACGAACTTGTAGGTGGGATACCACCAGCGGATGGCGCTGAAGATGTCATTCAGGCTATTTCCCACCCAACTGGTGCCATTGGTGTAATTGACCGACGTGCCGGTGAAGTCGGAGTGCTGATAGAAGGTGACGTTGCCGCCGCCATAGCCCCAGCCCACCTGGACGCCGTAGTTGGTGTACTGGCTGCCCGCCACATAGACCAGGCTCTTGGCGTCGGTCTGCAGCGCGCTGATGAAGTCGTTGTGCGCGTAGATGGCCGCGGTCAGGCGGGTACCCTGGTAACCGGTGCCGGTATCGGCATCGGCGAACTCCTGGGTCAGGGACGCGGTGCCGTAGTTGCCGGTATCGCTGCTCTTCCAGATGGGATCCTGGTAGACCCAGGGCAGTTCTTCCGGGTTCGTGTTGGCATTCAGGAAACCGTTCTGCAACTGGTAATGACGCTGACCGCTGCCGACCTGGTAGGTCACCTTCCAGCGGGCGTCGGAATCGTCGAAATCGTCTCCCTCGGAAGCCGCGCCATTGAAGGTGTAATGCGACCTGTCCTGGGTGTAGCGGGCGATGGCCGTATCCTCGTAGCGGCCGACCCATTCACCGACGTCGGTGGCACCCCAGGTCCCGTTGCTCTGACCGTCGAGGGTGGTGTCGCCGGAGAGGAAGCGCGCCTCGCCCTGGCTCACCACGCGCAGCAGATCTTCCTGGGCGCCGTTGGGCATGACGATGTACTTGTCGCGCCAGCCGTCGATGTCCACGTAATAGACTTTCTCGGCGTTGGCCGCCCAGTCGGGCACCCAGACGTTGGTGGTGGTGTTGCCGTTGAGGGTCTTGTTGAGCTTGGCGTTGCTGTAATCGAAGTCGTACAGGCGCATGTAGCCCAGTTGCGCCAGCACCTTGTCCTTCTGCGCGACCAGCAGGCCCTGGAAGGTGGTGCCGCTGGCGGGGACGCCGGCCGCGCCCCAGCTGATCTGGCTGTTCAGGTAATGAACACCTTCGATGAAGGTCTCGCGGAACTTGGCGTCGCCGCTGGCGTTGGGGTTGTAGTAGCCGATCTGCGAGAGGCTGACGTCCATGGTGGTGTACTGGCTGCCCACCTTCACCTTCTCGGTGCCGACCTGCTCGGTGATGCTGGTGGTGACCCAGGTGATTTCCGGCACGATCATGGTGCCGTCTTCGACCTGGACGTACTGGCCAGTGGGAACCTGGACGATCTCCTCAACCGTGTTGTAGCTGGTGACGGTCACTTCCCGGGTGCCGGACACCGAAGCCGCCGCGTCCAGGGTGACATCGCCGCCCGCCTGGATGGCGATGGCGCCGTCCGCTTCCAGGAAGCCCTGTTCGCTGATGTGGATGTTGCCGCCGGACAACTGGCTGCGGGTGATCACGCCTTCGAGCTGCTCGCGGCTCCAGTTGAGGTTGACGCCGGCGTTGAGCTGGATGCGATCGTTGGATTGCAGCAGACCCTGGATGTTGAGGTTGCCGCCGGAGTTGAACAGGATGCGGCCGTCACTGGCGCCCTTGCCGGTCAGACCGGCGAGGACGATGCCGTTGACGGTGATGGCGGGCGCCAGCAGGTGAACCAGCCGGTCGGCCTTGACGATGGCCTCGCCCAGATCCGGATCCGGGGCGACGTCCTTGCCCGCGACCAGGATCTGGCCGCGCGCCTGCATGCGCACGTCGGAATCCTGGCCGGTGGCGTAGATGTAGCTGCCGGCCAGGACGTAGATGTTGGCCGCCTTCATGTCTACCTGATCGCGCACGTCGACGTTGCGGTTGATGGTGATGTCGCCGCTGCCGGAGGTGATGGACAGGAGGCCCACCTTGGAGTCGCCCAGGTCGCGTTGACCGACGACGCCGTCGATGTAGATGCCGTCCGCGGCAAAGAGGGTGATGTTGCCGCCCGCCGCGGTATCCAGCGTGCCGCCGGAGACGTATTCGTTGTCGACGTCCAGCACCAGCGTGCTGACATGGATGCCGATGCGGGTGGGATCGCTGCCGCCGGTGATGCTGAGCTGGTCGTTGGCGGAGACGAGGCTGTCGATCAGGACCTGGGAACGGGATTCGATCGTGATGTCGGAACCGATGTCGACGGCGGTGATCGCGCCACGGATCTGCACGTCGCCGGTGGCCTTCAGGACGATGGAACCATCGATGCCGGGCAGGGATTCATCCCAGGTGCCCTCGCCGGTGGCATCCACCTTGAGGAAGCTGCCGCTGGTCATGGAGAAGCCCAGGCCCAGGGTATTGCTGCCGGCCTGGATGTCGATGACACCGGTGCTCCAGATGCTGCCGCCGAAGTCGGCATTGCCCAGGACCACTTCCCGCGCCGCCTTGATCTCCACGCGGGCGCGCTGGCCGGACCAGGCCTCGGTGTCGCTGTCGAGGTCGTAGTTCTTGCCGGCCTGGATGCTGCCGGCCAGATTGAGGACGCCGGCCTGGATGCGGACGATGCTGTCGTTTTCCGCGCTGTAGAGCTTGGCGCTGTCGCCGATGTTGACCTGACCGCCGGCCTTGATGTCCAGCAGGGAAGCGGCTTCCAGGATGGCACCGCCGTCATGGCCCGCGACGTTGCCCAGGTTGATGGCGTCGACGGCGGTCAGCTTCAGGCGCTGGCCGGCGCCTTCCACCAGGAGGGCGGTGTTGTAGATGTCGATGTCGTCGGCGGCGTCCACCCACATGGAGCCGAGCAGTCCCAGATCGCCGTGGATCAGGACATCGCCCCTGGAGGTCACCGTGACCTCCCAATCGTAGGCCGCGGGGGTCGCCGCATAGCTCTTCACCACACCGGCGAGATCCACGTTCTGGCCGCTGAGGATCATCTGGGCGCCGGTCTCGAGCCAGCCGGATTCGTGATCGACCACCAGGTTGCCGCTTTGGGCGGTGATCTGCAGCAGGCCCAGGCCCGGATTGTCCTTGCCGATGGTGCTGTTGATGATGACGTCGTTGAGACCCGTGAGGACGATGCGGCCGCCCGCGTCGAGCGTGGTCAGCTGACTGGTGCCGAAGGTCTCGATGCTGGTCTCGCCATTCGTCACCACGGTGCCGGCGCTGATCAGGATGTCGCGCTGGGCGGTCAGATCGCCGCGCAGTTCCAGGGTATCCATGGCCTCGATGACGATGGATGCGTAACGACCGCGCGCCACCAGGTCCCCCGCCAGCACGGCATGGCCGGCCGGGTTCAGGTACATGCCGCCATCCAGGGTTTCCAGCAGGCCGGTGGCTTCGAGGTTGACGTTCTGGTTGCCTGCGGCATCGCTGCCGGCGTAGAGGTTGATGCCCTGGTAGCCGCGAATCCAACCGGACAGGGTGATCTCGCCGCCGGGGGCGTCGGCCTTGCCGATGTTGACGATGGAACCCCGTTCCGGCGCGTCGATGGCGTAGCCGCGGCCGGACTGCGCCGGGCCTTCCGCCAGCTGGGTGAAGCCGAGACGCTCGGCATGGCCGTCGGTCACGCTTTCCAGGGTGATGTCGTAATAGCCGCGCAGCATCAGGTGGCCGTCGTCCAGCCCCACCTCGATCTGAGTGTTGTCGAGGTGCAGCGTGCTGCCCAGGGCCGGGCCGCCAGGCGAGGCGATGACGGTGAACTCGGTGGCCTGGATGGCCGCCAGCAGGTCTTCCTTGAGGAAGCCGAGGCCGTTGTTGGCGGTCGTGTCGGCCGCGCTCACGGTCACCACGCCGCGCACCGTGTGGGTGCCGAGGTTGACGGTGAGCTGGAAGGAAACGTCGCCGGAGAGGTGGCCGTCGGCGAATTCCGCGAAGTCGGTTGCGATGATCTCCTCGGTCCAGGCCGGCGCCAGCACCGACAGGTCGCCGGAGGCGGACAGGGTGATGCTGCTGTATTCCTGCCAGGTTTCCAGGTGGACGTTGCCGCCGATGACGATGCCCTCGTCGGCCCAGGGATTCTGCGCCGTCGGCGTGCCCACGCCCTGGCCGCCGCGCACGTCGATGGTCTTGCCGGCGTAGAGGTCGCGGCCGAGGCGGATCTGCCGATCCGCCTGGATGATGATGCTGGAGTCGCCCTCGAAGGTGCGCAGGGTGCTGCCCAGATAGCTGCCCACCGAGTCGTAGTGGTCCAGCACCTCGCCGCCCGCGACCAACTGGCCGTTGATCTCGGCGTCCTGGGCCGCGCGGATGACGATGGAGCCGGCCTCGTTGCTGGTGGCGATGCGGGCGCCGCCCGGCATCTTGACGCCGATGCCGTCGGCATTGGCGCCGCCGATGAGTTCGATGCTCTGGCTGGCGCGCAGGGTGCCGCCGATTTCCACCAGGGTGCCGGCCTGGTTCGGCACCATGCCGCCCAGGTAGAGCTGACCCGCCGATTCCACATGGATGGAAGAGGCTTCCAGGGACCAGGAGATGGTCTCCGAGACGAGTTGGCCCTGTGCGTCGAAGACCTGGTCCATCCTGCCGCCGGACAGGATCATGCCGGAGATGGTGACATTGCCGACCGCGTCGATGTTCACCCGGCCGCCGGAATCGTCGCTGGTGATGCCGGCGGCGGTGAGGCCCGCTGCGCTGCCGATGATGACCGCGTAGCCGCCGTCGTCGGCGCCCACCGGGCGGGTGGTTTCCAGGGTGACCGACTTGGCCGCCATCAGCACGGTATCGACCAGGATCTGCTCGCCGGCCATGACGTTGACCACGGAATCCGGGCCCTGCCAGGTGACGCCGGACTCGCCGATCAGGCCACCGGCGACCACGCGGCCGTGGAGTTCCACGTCGCGACCACCGGCCAGGGTGATGGCGGAGCCGGCGCTGGTGGTGTTGAGGGTGGAGGTGGCGTGGACGTAAAGGCTGAGGCCGTCCGCGTTCGCGCCCTGGAGGTTGTAGCCGTTCAGCGCGACGCCGCCCTGCAGGGTGATGTCGCCAGTGACGTTGGCCTCGCCCTCCCAGTAGACCCAGCGGTCGGACTGGACGACGAGGTCGGAGTCCGCGCCCAGCAGATTGATGTTGCCGCGGATGATGGCGTCATCCTCGCCGCTGACCACGAAATCGGCGCCTTCCTGAAGGGTGGTGATGGTGCCGGTGAGCAGGAAGCCATAGCCACGCTGGCCCAACAGCAGGTGCGGCGCCAGGATCCGCGCCTCGTCGATGACGCCGTCGTTTTCGGCGTCGTAGGCGTAGATCTGGTAGCGATGCGTACCGTCGTCCACCACCCAGCGGATGGCGTCGTCGGCGCTGGGCGCGCCCAGGCCAAAGGCATCATTGGTGTAGTCGACGCCCTCGGTGAAGGTGGTGCGCAGGGTATCGTCGCCGGCACCGGCCTTGTAGTAGACCACGCCTTCGTACTTGCTGAATCCGGTCTGGTCCAACACCCGGAACTGTTGGATCGGCGAGTAGGCGTTATCCGGATCATTCGCGTCGGCGAAGGGTGTGCCGTAGTCGGGGATCGCCACATCGCTCCAGCGGATCTCGCTGTTCTGGTAATCGACCCCGGCCACCAGGGTGAGCTTGTACTGCGAACCCACTTCCGCTTCGGCGTCGTGGTAGACGACGCCATCCCAGCGCTGATACCCGAGCACCTCCAGCACCCGCTCCTGCTGCTGCAGGGTCAGGTCCAGGAACGCGGCGTCATCCGCCGGCGGCGTGACCTCACCCCATTCCAGGGTGGTGTTGTAGTAATCGCCGTCGTCGCCCTGCACCGGCATCAGGATCACCTGTTTGTCGGCGGCGGCGTCGGGGTTGTGGAACACCTGCTTGTCGAGGATGGCGTAACCCAGGGCGTCGAGCACGATATTGCGCTGTGCCAGGGTGAGGCTCTCGAAGGTGGCATCTTCGGCGGGCGCGCGCACGCCGCCCCAGTCGATCGCGTCGAGGTCGAAATCGGCGGTGACGCCATCGGCGAAACGCGTCACCAGGCGCTGGCCCTCGGGGGCATCGGCCTTGTACCAGAGCTGGCCCTCGATCACATCGAAGCCGAGGGCGCGGGCCACCACGGCCTTCTGCGAGGCCGTGAGGCTGGCGAAACTGGCATCGGCTGCCGGCGCGCCCGCGTCGCCCCAGTAGATGTCGGCATTGTTGTAGTCGGCCACCGGTCCTTGATTGAAGGTGGTCAGCAGTTTCGAACCGGCGGGCGCGTTGTAGTTGAAGAAGTTCTTCGGGCCGCTGCCGCTGTCCAGGTACTGGACGACGATGGCCTTCTGCTCCGAATCGAGGTCGGACCAGGTGGCGCTGGTGTCCGGACGGTGCACACCCGCGGGGTTGCCCAGTTCGTCCCACCAGAGATCGCCGGGCATGCCGGCGTAATCGAAGAGGTAGCCCATGTGGGCGGCGACGACCATTTTCTGGGCGCCGGTCAGGTTGTCGAACCCTGCGTCGGCGGCGGGCGCGGCGACGCCAGCTCCGCTCCAGTCGACCAGGGCATTGCTGTAATCGTAGTCAGGGCCTTGCAGGAAATCGGACTGGAAGCCGCTCGCCGCGTTGTAGTAAAGGGGGCCTTCGTACAGGGTATAGCCGGCGTTGCTGGCGACAAGCGAGCCTTCGGTCAGGGTCGCGCGGAAGACGCCGTTGAGGCTGTCGAAATAGCCTCCCTCGGCGTAGACCGTATAGCCCAGGGACTCGGCCACCCGGATCTTGTCGGCATCGCTCAGGTTCTCGAACGGCAGATAGTCGGCGTCCGGAGAGATGGCGGTGACCGCGGCGGGGGTATCCAGATCCAGACCGGCATTGCTGAACAGCGTGCGCAACTCGTCGCTGATGGTGCGCGCGCGCAGGCCGTCGAGGATGGCGGTGACCGTGGCGACCTCACCCGTGGAACCCAGCACCCTGCCCGGCAGGGTGTCGAAGTATTCGGCGAAATCGTTGACCGTTTCGCCCGCCGACATGATCAGGTTGCCGGCGGCGGTGACGGAGCCGGACACCTTCAGTTCGCCGGTGGTGATGATGGACGCGCTGGCATTGTTGCCGGTGACCACCGGTACCGGGGTGCTGCCGACATAGTCGAAGCGGGCGCCGGACGTGACGGCGCTGCCGGAGTCCAGATGCAGCAAGGTGGTGGAGGCCAGTTCGATCGAGGCGTCATCATCACGCGCTGAAATCACCGCGCCCTGCAGGATGCTCATGCCGGTGCCGGCGGTCATCCGCAGCGAACTGCCGGCGCCCAGCGCGGATACGGAAGAGCCGCTGACGATGGAATGACTGGTCTGGATGTCGATGCGGCTGCCGGGGTTCGTGCCCTGGATCAGGGAGCCGAGGTCGCCGGTGAAGCTGTTGATCGCCTCGTAACCGAGGATGCCGCCGACACCCGTGCTGGAAGTCACCTCGATGATGACGCTGTCATCGCCCTTGAGCCAGCCGGCCACCACCAGTTGCTCGCCCACCACCAGATGGATGTCGCGCGCGGTGATGCCGGAATCCGGGATGCCCATGGGATCGTCGACGTTCAGCCGGTTCACCTGCATGAGTCGGGTATTGACGGTGACGCTCTCGCTGGACTGCACGTTGCCGACGATGCTCAGGTGGTCGGCGACCAGCACCAGCGGATCATTGAACCTGGCCGAGAAGGTATGCAGTTCGGTCGTGGTGTCCTTCGCGTCGCCCACATACATGCGGGCGCTGGAATGACCCATGGTGATGAGCGAGAAGCCGTCCTTCAGCGCGGAGAGGTCGCGCATGCCGAATTCCAGGAAGCCGGTCGCCGGCTCCGGCGAGTAGTCGTTGCCGTAGACCGACTGGCCGGCGCCGCCGATGCGGTAACCCTGGGCGGCGGCGTGCGTCTTCAGGATGAATTCGCCGATACCGCTGACCTGGTTGTCGCCGGACTTGAAGTCGACATCGTCGGCGACGATGCGAATGTTGCCGCCGCCGGAAACCGTGGTGATGACGCCCGAATTCAGGATCAGGGTGGCTTCGCGGCCGGACAGATCGAGGTCGATCATGCCCGTGGGGGTGTAGAGGCCGCCGTTGGCCCAGACGTCGCGAACGATGTTCAGGCTGTCCGCCTCGCGCACCACGATATCGTCGTAGGCCGCGCCGGAACCGCCCTGGATGACGACGGAGAGGTCCTGCAGGACGGTTCTGAAGGTGCCCTGGATGCCCTGGGACTGGATGCTGACCATGCCGGTGGGGGCGTGGAAATAGGCATCGCGGATGTCGACCAGGCCGCTGGCGTTGAGCACGAAGTCGGTCGCGCCCCAGGTCGCGCCGGATTCGCTCTCCAGGCGCGTGTTGGCGGCGGTATCGGTGACCTCGAAGCGGTCCAGGCTGTCGTCGAAGCGCACCCGGATGCCGCCATCGTTTTCCGCGTAGCTGAATTCGTGGTCGTTCAGATACAGGGTATCGG
The DNA here is from genome assembly GCA_964581195.1 of uncultured Thiobacillus sp. GTDB lineage: Bacteria > Pseudomonadota > Gammaproteobacteria > Burkholderiales > Thiobacillaceae > PFJX01. Next base: position 8,423 of record CAZONS010000031.1, read on the forward strand.
TGCTGCTGATCGTGCCCAGCACCAGGCGATCGTTACCCGCCCCGGCGATCAGATTCACATCGCCCTGCGGAGAGACGTAGAGCACGTCGTCGCCGGCCCCGGTGTTGACGATGGCATCGCCACCGGCCAGGTTGAGGATGACGGTATCGTTGCCGCCACCGGTGATGAGCTGGATGTCGCCGCCGTTGACGGTGACCTCGTCGTTGCCTTCGCCGGTATCCACGACGGTGTCGGCGTTGGTCAGGATCACGCGATCGTTGCCATCGCCGGTCTTGATGCCGGCGGTGGCGTTCTGCAGGGTGACGAGGTCATCGCCGGCACCCGTATCCAGCGTGACTTCGCCGCCACTGATGACGACGTTGTCGTTGCCGGAACCGGTGTTGATGGTGGCCAGGCCGCTCAGCATCTGGATGAAGTCGTTGCCGCCGCCGCTGTCGACGGTATTGATGCCGGCCCCCAGGTAGATGATGTCGTTGCCATCACCGCTGTAGATCTCGTTGGTGCCGATACCCATGTCGATGATGTCGCTGCCGTCATTGCCGACGAAGCGGTCGTTGCCTTCCTCGCCGAGGAAGCGGATGCCGCTGGCGCTGCCGCCGAGGAAGCTGTCGTTGCCGGCGCCGCCCTTGATCACGCTGCTGGAAGAACCGCCGAGGATGGTGAAGTTGTCGTTGCCCTCGCCGCCCTCGAAGTCCAGTTCGGCGGTGACGCCCTTGCCGACGTAGATGTCGTCGTTGCCGGAACCGCCGCGCGCGACGATCTTCTTCACACCGCTATGGGTGGCATTCACCCCCAGGGAGGAGACGGTGATGCTGCCATTGGCGTTCTGGGTGATGGACGCGGTTTCGTTGGTGATCTTGTCGTAGATGTCACCGCTGCCATAGCGCCCGGGGTTGTCGCCCATGTTCAGGTAGAGCGTGTCGCCGACCTGATGGGTGATGACCGGCGGCGCGCCCCAGCGCCACATGTAATCGCCGGACACACTGACGCCCATGACCGTGACCTTGGCCTTCAGATAGGCGGAGGCGGCGGTGATTTCCACCGAACCGCGGAAGCCGGCCAGGGTGATATCGATGTCGAACAGGCCCATGTCGATTTCGAAATCGAGCGAGCCGTAAACGCTGGCGGCGAAGCGGGTGTTGCTCAGGGTGAGCGACATGCCGGCTTCCAGGTGCAGCGGGCCGAGGTAGATGTTGAGGCCGACCGAGCCGGTGATCTCGAAGTCGCCGTCGGACTGGATGTAGCCGCTGACGTTGATCTGGATGAAGCCGAAGAAATCGAGCGTGGCGTGGTCGACGCGCAGTTCGAAGACGCCGCCGATCAGGCTCATGCTGCCGGCGAAGGACATCTCGAAGGCGAGCAGGTTCATCTCGCCTTCCAGGCCCAGATAGAACAGGGTGCCACCGGCGACGCCGGCATGGGCCTGGCTACCGGTGTTGATCTGGAGCAGACCACCGGCGTTGATACCGATGACGTCGATGCCCAGGGAGACATTGACGCCCACGCTCATGGCAAACACCGGGGTGTCGCCTTCCATGACGAAGGCGGCGGCCAGAGCCACGTCGAGGCTGCCGAAGTCGCCCAGTTCCAGTACCAGGTTGCCGGAGGCTTCCAGGCCGGTCTCGTCGATCTGGATGTCCAGACCGCCGGACATGTGAATGAAGGACGCCACCTCGATGCTGGCATTGCCGGCGATGCGCAGGAAATGCGGATTGAGGACGACGTTGACGAAGGGGTCGCCCACACCCGTGGTGTTGAGGGCGCGTACCGTCTGGTTCGAGCCGGTGGTGTTGATCTGCAGCAGGAAGTGACCGGTCACCTCGAACAGCGGCGAACTGATCAGCGCCGCGTTGGGGCCGCCGCCGGCGAGTTCCAGGCTGCCGTAGATGCCGCCGGCGACGATGCCGAGCGTGCCTGTGGCGTTGAGCGGTTCCAGGATGGGCAGGTCGAGTTGCGCGGAGACGCCCATCTCGAAGCCGGATTCCGACACGATGACGCTGAAGTCGCCCTTCAGCAGCAGGGCGTCATTGAGCATCGACAGGTAGCCGTTGCCTTCCAGTTGCACATACATGCCTTCCCAATCCGGCTTGCCAGTCGGGGTGGCGGAGATGACGTATTGGTCGAAATCGACCAGGTCGCGGAAGGCCGTCGGCACGACGTAGACGATCTCTTCCTCGAAGGTGTTCATGGTCAGGCCGAGATGCGCGCGCAGCTCGGCGAAGTCGCCGAGATCGAGCCCGGCGTCGAGATCCATGCGCAGGGCGACGCCATCGCGGATCACCAGCAGGCCGGTGGCGTGCGATTGCAGCACGAAGTCGCCGTAGCCGATTTTCGCTTCCACATCGGCGAAGATCTGGATGCCCTCGGATTCGCTGGCGCGCAGGTCCAGCACGCCTTCCAGGACCACCACGTCGAAGATGTTGAGTTCCGCCTCGCCATAGATACGCAGCAGTTGCTCGTCGAACATCAGGACGATGGGCTCGTTGGGGTTGCCGGTGGCGATGGCGTAGCCCGGCAGGGTCTCGTCGTCCGTGGTGATGATGGGGTTGTTCGGCTTGACCCAGGTGCTGCGGGAGAAGTCGATGGTGGTGAAGCTGAAGTCGGGAATCAGCCCCTCCACGGTGAAGGAGACGGCACCGGTGGCGTCGTCCACCTCGAAGCCGGTGTTGATGCTGGCGCGCACGCCGGTGTTGAGGTCCAGGCGCAGGTCTTCCGCGCGCAGCACCAGGCCATCGGGCACACCGACCAGGCCGATGTAATCCACGTCCGCCTGCACCGCCACATACATGCCGATGTCCAGGCCCTCCAGGTCGATCACCAGTTCCTTGGCCAGCAGGATGCCGAGGTCGAGATCGCGGATGGCCAGGCCGATGGCGTTCGGGTTCACTTCATCGTTTTCATCGATGTAGTCGTCGCCGTTGCTGTCCCAGAAATAGCCACGCGGCACGCCGCCCTCGAACGAGGGGATGCCGATGAAGCCGTTGGCATCGTTGATACCCAGGGCCAGGGAGGTGATGGTGGTGCGGTCGCCATTGCTGAGATAGACCTGCTCGCTGCCCTTCTTGGTCAGCGCCATGGAGCCGGACATCTGCAGGAAACCGGCGAGGTTGACCTCGGCGTAGCCCACCTTGGCCTGGATGATTTCGGTGTCGAAATCCATGAACACGCCGTTGTTGCCGCCCGCCGGCAGCATGAAGCCGGCGGTGTCGATCACGCCGTTGGTGTTCTTGTCCTCGCTCTCCTGCAACAGGCCATCGCCGTTCAGATCCTCACCGGCGTCCAGGACGCCGTTGCGGTTGGTGTCCTCACCCAGGTCCAGCAGGCCGTTGCCATTCAGATCCTCGGTGTAGTCCTTCCACTCCGGGCTTTCCTTGAAGTTGATGGAAGGCGGTCCGAACAACTGAAGGCCGACGTTGAGAATGGCCGTGGCGGTGGCTTCGCCGACGTACCAGAACATGGTGTTGATGTTCACTTCCACATCCTTCAGCTCGGCCGAGAGGATGTTCTCGTCGACGCCCACCAGGCCGGCCTCGCCGATGCTGGCCTTGGCGGAGATGAACTTGGGCGTGTAGGTCGCGCTGTTCGGAATGAGATCGAGCAGGGTCGACTGCATGACGGCCACGCCGAAATCCACGTTGTCGATGACCAGGCCGATCGCGTTCTCGTTGATCTTGTCCGGCAGGCCGTCGGGAATGGGCAGACCGGTGAGTTCGTCGATTTCGCCGACGAGATCGTCGCCATAGCGATAGGGGCCGCCGATGCCGACGAAGCCGGTGAGGTTGGCGCCACCGATGGTGATGGCTTCCATCTGCAGGGGGAAGGGATTGAGCGTGAGGTCGAGATTCGGGTTGGCCACCGAACCCAACGCGGCCGCCACCTGATCGACGATGGGCCCGAGACCCCCCATGTCGAGGGCGGCGTTGTAGACATCGCCCATGCGGAAGGACAGGGAACCCTGCAGGTGCAGGAATTCGGAGATCTGGATGACCGCCTTGCCCACATCCACATTGATCAGGTCATTGCCTTCCAGGTCGAGATAGACCGCCTCGCCGCCGGTATCGATCTTGAGGCCGGCGGGCACGGCGGGATTGCCGTTGGTGGAAGGCTGCTCCGGGAAGGAGGATTTGTAGTCCGCGGTGGCGCGCATCACGCCGCCGAACAACTGGCCGCCCTGCTGGATCTGCAAGGTGACGTCGCTGGCGCGCATCGTCAACACGTCGCCGAGGCCATAGAGGCCGACCTGATCCAGATGGCCGCCGATGGAATAGAACTGCTCGGTCTGAATGGTCTGGCCGAACAGTTGCAGGTTCGCCTTCATGATGGCGATGCCCAGGTCCAGATTCTCCAGGCCGAAGCCGACCACGTCCTGTTCATCGAAGGGACGGTTGAGGTCGATGCCCTCGCCCATGCCGATGAAGCCGGAAACGTTGGAGGCGCCGATGGTGACGCCCTGGAAGCCGACGCCACCCAGGCGCGACCAGTCGGGCGACACCTGCAACTCGGTCTCGATCAGGTTGAACAGGCTGTCCACCAGCTTGCCGGGATCGCTCAGATCCAGGCCCGGGAGGTTGCTGGGCAGGCCGAGCAATTCGAGCAGTTCTTCCGCCGGAATCTGGCCCGCCAGGTTGCGGATCAGGCTCTTGGCGGTGGTGACATCCCCGGGAATGCCGGTATACATGCTGCCGACGAAGGACTGGCCGATGTTGAGGCTGAAATCACCCTGGAAGTGGACGTAGTCGCCCAGGTGCAGTTCCATGTCCGGCATCTTGAGGCTGCCGGTGAGCATCAGTCCGATGTTGGGATCGAAGCCGATCGCGATGTTCAGATCCTTGACGTATTCCGCGGCGCTTTGCAGGAATTCCGGCGCGTTGGAAAAATCGGGCAGCAGATCGCCGATGGCCGACAGGTTGAGGCTAGGGAACAGGCTGCCGGTCTCCGGCAGTTCCAGATAGAGATCGAGCACGCCGGTGTCGATCTCGAACAGATCGAAGATGCCGATGCGCGCGCCCATGCCGATGTGCAGATGCATGGAATCGGCGTCGAACACGTATTCACGGCCGCCGGAACCCAGCGGCACGGTGAGGCCGCCGCCTTCCATCTGGCTGAAGTCGATGTAGCCCACCGGCACCGGATAGCTTCCCACCTTGGCCAGGCCGACGTTGAAGCCCAACTGGATGTCATAGGCTTCCAGGGTGACGAAGGGGTCGGTCCCGACCAGACCCGCGCTTTCCGCCGAGGCTTCGACGCTGAAGAAATAGATGGGCGGGCCGGAACGGCCGGGGATGGCCGTGGGCTGCACCATGGTCAGGGCCAGGTCGAGGTCATTGATGGCCAGGCCGATGGCGTCCTCGTTGGGCGGATCATCCGCGTCGATGTCGCCGTCGCCATCGACGTCGGAGCGGTACGGCCCGTTGATGCCGGCGAAACCGTAGACATCCTGGGCGACGATGACCAGCGCCTCGCCAGGCGCAGTGAGGTTGGTGAAGCCGGGCACCACATAGGTCACGGCAGGCAGGCTGCGCTTCTGGAAGGCCACCGCGCCCTGCAGGGACAGCACGCCGGCGATGTTGGCGGTGAGCATGCCCACCGAGGCCTCGATGATGGCGCTCTCGTAATCCAGGTAGATCGGATCGCCACCGGTCTCCACCTCGTAGCCGGCCCAGGCATTGCCGTTGCCATCCACGGAAAGGTCGGCGACGAAGCCTTGCAGGTTGCTCTGGTTGATGCCCACCCGCACGTCTTCGAGGGAGAACTCGAAGAAGTCGTCGAAACCGACGAAGCCGACGCCGGCGGCATCCGCCTTCAACGAGACGAAGCGGGTCTTGGAGGTGATGGCGGCGGACAGCGGATTACCGATGATGTCCTGGGTGGCGCCGCTGAACACGCTCATGCCGAAGTCGAAATCGGAGACCCTGAAACCGATGGCGTCTTCCCCCAGATCATCGGTATCGATCTTGCCGTCGCCATTGAGGTCGGAGGTGGGGCCGCCGACGCCGACGAAGGCGTGGACGTCATTGGCGCCGAATTCGATGCTGTTGAACTTGGCGTTGTTGATTTCCAGATTGAGCGGCCCGCGCACGGTCAATTCCACGGCCCCGCCCATGCGGAACGCGAAGTCGCCGGAGAGATGGACGAACTCGGACACCATCAACAGGGCGTCATGCAGCTTGGCCTCGATGAAGGCGCCCTCGGAATAATCGATCAATACCGGATCGGCGCCGGTCGGCACCAGCAGGCCGCCGGTGGAAGCAAAACTCTTCTGGAAGTCCACCACCGGACGCAATCCGGCGCTGCCCACCCAGCCCGAGCTCCAGTTGGCGCGAATCTCGATGTCCTTGCCGAGCACCTCGAAGATGCCTTCGCCGCCGGCCACCAGGAATTCCGAGGCGGTGGCGGAAACCGCCGTCATCGTCGGCAACTTCAGGTTCTTGTTGGTGGACTTCATGATGGCCAGGCCGACGTCCACATCGCTGACCACCAGGCCGAAGACATCGTCCTGCTCGCTGACCGGCGTGGCGGAGTCGAAATCGGGGTTGCCATAGCCGACGAAGACGTTCACATCCTTCATGCCGAAGGTGATCGTCTCCACTTCCACATTGGCGACCTCGGACCAGTCGGCGGAGACATCGGCTCCGGCGGCGGTGAGCTGGGCGTAGGTGGCGGCCCATTGCGGGTCGCCGAAACTCACGCCGGTATCGATGGTGACGCGATGGCGCTCACCCTTCTCGAAGCTGAAGGCGCCCGCGATGTGGATGAACTGCTCGACGGCGAGCACGGCATGCGATACGGAAACGCCCAGCTTGCCGCTGGTGTAGGCCAGCACCACGGGGTCGCCGCCGCTGGCCACTTCCAGGCCGCCGGCGCCGTAGGTGGAGACGAAGTCGACATAGGGACGGACGGATGTGCTTGCCCAGGCCTTGCCCTGGTTGGCTTCCAGCTGGATGCCCTGAGCCTCGAGCGTGAGGTACGGCACACCGATGAAGGCCAGCTGGTCGGCGGTGGCGGACAAGGCCCACAGGTTGCCCACTTTCTTGGCGGCATCCCGGTACATGGCGAGACCGAGGTCGAGGTTCTCCATGACCAGGCCGACCGCGTCAGGATCGCGCTCGCCGACTTCGTCGATTTCGCCATCGCCATCATTGTCCAGCTGGTCGCTCTCGGCGAAATACGGCCCGGAGCCGACGAACAGGTTCACATCCGAAAGCCCCAGGATGTAGCTGTTCATCGCATAGCTGTTGATGCGGGAGTGATCCAGGGCGCTGACATTGCCGGAGCTGACCAGGCTGGACAGCGCGGAACTGGACTGAGGTGTGGGGGTGGCGCCGAAGCCGGTGCGGATATCCACCGCCACGCCGGTGCCCTTTTCAAGGCCGAACCCGCCTTCGATGAAGAAGAAGTCGTCGATCTTGAGCAGCGCATGGCCCACTTCGACGCCGAACATGGAGCGGTTGAAATCGATGCGCACGGGTTCGCCACCGGTGCCGATCTCATAGCCTTCACCATCCGCCACCGCGCCGAAACTGGAGCGGAAATCGATGTAGGGCTTGATTTCCAGGCCGCGCCAGTCGGCGCCCTGGTTCATCTGCACGGTCAGGTCGGAGATATCCAGCTGCATGAAGCCCCAATCGACGTCCACCAGGGAACCCGGCAGGGTCGCCTTCAGGGTGTACATGTTGGGGATGACCCGCTTCGGGTCTACCGCCTTGGTCGAACTGAGGATGGAGAAGCCGACATCGATGTCCAGCAACTGGAAGAAGGGATCATCGACATCGCCGATGGTGATGTTGACGTCGGAGGCGCCGATGTTGATGGCGTCGACCGGCAGATCCTCGAAGCGGCTGTTGTCCGCGCTGAGATAGCCCGCGGTCTTGAACGGCTGGAGATCGGCCGCGAGCGCGGCGGACGAGCCGGTCAACAGGGAAGGCAGTCCGGTGACCACATCCACCTGCATGCCGGAGGATTTCTCGAAAGCGAAGTTGCCCTCGATACGGAAGAAGTCGCCGATGTTGAGCAGGGTGTCGGACAGGCTGACCCCGATCATGCTCCGCGTATGGGCAAAGCTCATGGGCGTGCCGGTGACGGTAGGCACGGCCAGACCGTCGGCGCCGAAGCTGGAGACGAAATCGACGTAGGGATTGCCCAGCTTGCCACCGCGCCAGGCGCCGCCCAGGTTGGCATCCACCGAGAGATGGCCGATCTCGAACTGGAAGAAACCCCAGTCCAGGGAAAGCGGGTTGTCCCACTCCACCTGGATGGCAAACATCTTGGGAATGATGGAATCCGGGTCGGCGGCCAGGGTGGAATCGAGCATCACCAGGCCGAAATCGATGTTATCCAGGGTGATGCCGAAGGCGTCGGGATTGGTTGACTCATCCGCGTCGAACAGACCGTTGTCGTTCGCGTCGATGAAATACGGCCCCAGGCCGACGAACACATCGATGTCACTGGCGGAAAGCATCAGCGTGTCCACGGCCAGATCGTCGATGCGGCTGTGATCGGCGGAGAGTCCCTCCACCTTGCCCAGGCCGGTGCGCAGGGCGCCATCCATATCGGCCGGATAGGTGGCCGGCAGACCGGTCATGACATCCACTTCACGGCCGCCCGATTTCTCGAAGTAGAGGCCGCCACTGACATAGATGTAGTCGGAGATCGCGAGTGTGGCGCGGCCGATGCCCACGGCCAGCAGCGTGCCGCGATCGCCCGCCATGTCGAGGTCGATGCTGGCGCCGTTGGGACCGGTGGAAACCGTCATCGGCGTCGAGAAATCCACCACCGGCAAGGGGGTCGCGCCGACCTTGCCAGCCTGGTTGATCTCGATGGAGATGTCCTGGGCGACCAGGGTGATGGCATCGATGCCGACGAAGGCGACCGACGCGGCTTCAGCCTTCAGCGCGGTCCACTTCTGGGCAGGCGCGGTCTGGCTGCTCATCAGCGCCAAAGCGAATTCGACGCCTTCCAGTTTCAGGCCGAGTTCGTCGGTGGTGCCGGCATTGACGCCGGCGAAGGCATCGACGCCGGACGCGCCGATGGTCAGCAGGTTGACATCCACTTCCGTGCCATCGGCCAGCGCCACGTGGTCGCTGCCCTTCTCGATCGCGAAGCTGCCGGAGACCTGGACGAAATCGAACAGGTCGATGTCAAGCGTGCCACGCACCTGCAGCAGGGCGCCACGCGCCCCATCCATGTCGAGTTCGACGCTGGCGGCCGGGCCGGTAACCACCTCGAGCGGGGCGGCGGCGAAATCGACCACGGTGCCATCG
>CAZONS010000032.1:0-17574 GCA_964581195.1 uncultured Thiobacillus sp.
GAAAGCGCACCGCGTTTTCGAGGTTCGGCTTCTCCACGAACCTCGCGACCCCGTGGGCGGTGCCATCGGGCAGCGGGTCGCCTTGCTGGATATAGCCGTACCCGGTTTCGGGCGCGTCCGGCACGATGCCGAAGGTTACCAGGTGGCCGGTCGCGACCGCGCGCATGCCTTCGCCGATGGCGGCGTGGAAGGCCGGCACGTCCCGGATCAGGTGGTCGGCCGGAAGCAGCAGCATGATCGCGTCGACATCCTGTTGCAGCAGATGCATGGCGGCGATGGCGGCGGCCGGCGCGGTGTTGCGACCGACAGGTTCGAGGAAGATGCCCTGGGGGGTGACGCCGATGTCGCGCATCTGCTCAGCGATAAGGAAACGATGATCGTTGTTGCAGACGATCAAGGGCGCGCCGGCATCCCGCAACCCGCTCATGCGAAGCACGGTTTCCTGCAGCATGGTGCGTTCACCCGCCAGCGGCAGCAGTTGTTTCGGCAGCGCCGCGCGGGAGAGTGGCCACAGACGAGTGCCGGAACCACCGGACAGGATGACGGGATGGAGCGACATGGAAAATTCCCTGGACGTTCGAATGAGGAAGCCGAGGATAGCGGCTTAGACGTGGCACCGGCAATCAGGCCGGTCCGGTTCAGGCCATGACCTGATAACCGCCATCCACGATGGCCGAGCTTATCGCTTCCCGGCTCGCCAGCGCGGGGTCGTGCGCGACCGTCACGCGGCCGGATGCCAGATCGACCTCGACGCCAGCGACGCCAGGCAGGGCGCCGACCAGGTTTTTCACGGAATTAACGCAGCCCATGCAACTCATGCCGGCGACATTAAGGATCAGGGTGTTCATGCGGTATCGATGCTCCGGTTGGGTTGGTAAAGGTCGCTGACGCGACCATCGGCATCATAGAGCGTTCGGCCACCGGCCGCATTGCGGAGGACCTGCACGGCAACCTGGGTGCGGCGCAGTTGCTCATCAATCAAGCGACTGTTGAGCCGATTCATCCGCTCCGCGTGGCGCGCCAGTTCCTCGACCTGACGCCAGGCATCGGGCGCCAGCGCGAGACAACGCTCGCCAAGCGCGGCAAAGGGGCTGGAGCCGGGCATGCCGAGACTGGCGGTCAGGTTGAGCCAGAGGCTGGCGATGCGGCGATTCGTGCTGTCACGCTGTGCCGTCATCGGCGCGAGGGCATCCGCCTGGTTGGCGGCCAGGACCGCGGCCTCCCGTTCCAGGAGATCGATGAAGGCCGTGAGTTCGCGCGCGAGCGCGTCAAGTTGGGAAGTGGGGTTCATCGGCTCTGGTGATGGCGAAGTTGTTCGATGGCTTCCCGCACCATGCCTTCGGCGACGGCCTCTTCGTCGACGCTGAAGCTGCCGTCCGCGAGAGCCTGGCGGATCGTCGACACCTTGTCGGCATCTTCCGGCGGCTGGTCGGCGAGTTGCCGTTCGAGTTCACGCATGCGCGCGGAAGTGTCGGTGATTTCGACGTTATCGCTGACCGACGACGATACACCCGGCCCGGCGTTGTCCTTGGCCGATTTCGATTTGACGCCCTTGTTCTGGATGCTGGCGACATGCTGCACCACGCTGTCAATTTTCACGATGGATTCCTCCGCGGGGTTTCCACCGGCTTATCGGCAGTCGGGCGCCAAGCTTGAGCCGGGGCAGGGCAAACAATGCGCGAGCGCGCATCATGGTCGCGCCAGGACGGTGCCATCATCCTGCGCGATGCCTTGCACGATGCGTCCCGAGGCGATTCTGACCCGGACCGGATCACCCGCCGCCGCGGTGTTGAGGGCGCTGCCCGCCTGGTTGACGCTGAAACCGGCGCCGTGGACGACGATGCGGACACGCTGGCCAGCCTGGATGGCGGGCGGGCGCGTGAGCCAATCGGCCCGCAGCGGCTGTCCCGAAGCGATGAACTGCGCCGCGCGCGCGCCGTGTGCCACGGCTGGGTCGCTCAGATAGTCGCTGCTCGGTCGTTCGTAATCGATGACTCGCATTTCCACGTCGTCCACACCGATCAATGCGCGCGCGGGCAGATCGCGCCGCGCGACCAGGGCGGGGCCGGAAAGCCGCATGCGGAAACTCAGATAAAGGCTCCAGCGGACCGGCGCGTCACATTGCGCTCTGATGCTGCCGCTGGCGCTCAGGCGGGCGCCGGCGGGCAGGGAAAACCGCAGATCCCCGCAAGCGGACAGACGCAGGCGCTCGTCCACCGGGCCGGTGCTGGCGCGCGCGACGAGGTCCGGCCACTCACGGGCGGCCTGCTGTTCCAGCCAGGCGCCGCCGAGCTGGCGGAGCTGTCGCATATCCTGCTCCGTCTTGGCGGCGGCCGCGCCGATGGGCCAGGAGATGAAAAGGAAAAGAAACAGTAATCGGAACATGAGCATGTGTGTCTGGCGGCTGAAGGTGTAGTTACAATTCTCGACCATTTTCCGGAAAACGATATGGAACGCCCCAAACAGCCAGCCGATATCGCCCGCGCCGCCATCCGTCTGTTGGGCGAACGCCGTTTGCCGCCAACGCCGGAGCATTTTCGCCTTGCCTACGCCGAAGTGGCCGGGGAAAAGCCGGAGGCACCGGCCGCCGGGGCGAGCGCGCCGGAGGTTCGCTGGGCGGACGCGATCCGTCCCCTGATCAAGCAATGGGATGCGCACCAGACCGGGCTATCGCAAGCGAAGAAGCGCGAGATGCTGGAGCGGGTGCTGATCAATTTCGGGAACGACAGCCAGAAACTGCACGACAAGCTGTCCGCCCTGGCGCGCTCCTGGGCCGGCGGCGCCAACGGCACCGCCGGGACGGACGACGCGCTCGCGAACGCTGACACGGCTGAATCCGTCACGCGTGCCGACCCGACCGTCGGCGAGCCGACTCCGACCGACTGGCCGACCCTGCGTCAGGCCCTGGCGGGCAACCTGCGCATGCTGGCCGACAATTGCGAATCCCGCTGGCCCGATCTCGCGGAACGTGCCAGCCGTCTGGCCAAGGGGCTGGCCGCCAGCGATTCCGCCGAAGAAGGCCACTTAACGGAACTCGCCACGATCTGGCGGGATTTGCTGATCCGCGCGGAAGGCGACCATGAGCTGTCGTCCGGCCTGCGCCGCCTGGTTGGCCTGCTGTTTCTCAACCTGGGCGAACTGGTCGGCGACGAGTCTTGGTTCTCCGGCCAGATGGCCGCGATGCAGGCCCTGATCGAAGGCAATCTCAACTCCGATGCCGTGCGTGGCGCCGAGCGCGGCTTGCGCGAATTGATCCACAAGCAGGGCGTGATCAAGGGCAACCTCGACGATGCCAAGGCCAGGTTGCGTTCCCTGATCACCACCTTCATCGACCGCATCGGCGCCATGTCCGACGATGCCGATGGTTACCATGCCCGCATCGGCGCCTATAGCGAGCAGATCGGCCAGGCGAGCGACATCGGGGAATTGAGCGCGGTGATCGAGGAGTTGACCCACGATATGGACGGCATGCGCCAGGCCTTGCGCGGGAGTCACAGCGAATTGCAGGAGGCGCGCGCCCAGGCCGAGCAGGCCGAGCAGCGCATCCAGGCGCTGGAGAGCGAACTGGCGGAAGTCTCCAACCTGGTGCGGGAAGATCAACTGACCGGCGCCCTCAACCGTCGCGGTCTAGATGAGGCCTTCGCGCGGGAGTTGGCGCGCGCGGACCGGCTGGTCGCTCCCTTGTCGATCTCCCTGCTGGATATCGACCACTTCAAGAAGCTCAACGACTCGCTGGGCCACCAGGCCGGCGACGAGGCGCTCAAGCATCTCACCCGCGTGGTGCGCGACCTGCTGCGCCCCACCGACTCCCTGGCCCGCTATGGCGGCGAGGAATTCCTCATCCTGTTGCCCAATACCGACCTGGATGAGGCGGAGCGCATCCTGAAGCGTCTGCAACGCGAGCTCACCCGCCAGTTCTTCCTGCATGACAACGACAAGGTCTTGATCACCTTCAGCGCCGGCATCGCCGAACGCGTTCCAGACGAGGAACAGGCCGCGCTGATCGCCCGCACGGACGCCGCCATGTATCGCGCCAAGGCCGCCGGCAGGAACCGGGTGGAACGCGGCTGAAGTTGCCGCCCGGGTTGCGAATGGGCGGCAAGGATTGCCGGCGTCTTCCATAACGGCGCCGTAGCCCGGATGCGGCCCGCTCGCGCCGATGGCCATCCCGCGAGCGCCTCCGGGCGGAATCCGGGGATGTGGCTGCCTCGATACCGGCGTGTTGGTGGCCCCATACCCCCCGGATTCCGCCCGCGAACGGTTGGCGCGGGTTCAACGCTCGGCACGGCGGGCTCCATCCGGGCCGCGACCACGCCGTCGTTGTGGCGCCAGCGCTACTCCCCCTGGCACGTCCCTTGCTCAATCTCCCCCACAGGAGACCGCCATGCTGAGCAAGATCGACAAGGAACTCACCTTCGTTCAAACCGCGCTGAATCTGCGCGCGCGTCGGCAGGAGGTGCTGGCCGCCAATATCGCCAATTCGGATACGCCCAACTACAAGGCGCGTGATCTGGATTTTTCGTCCGCGCTGAAGAACGCCATGGGCGCGTCCGGCGGCTCGCTGAGTCTCGCCCGTACCGAGGCGAGGCACATCGATGCCGGTGGCGGCGTGGTCGCGGGCCATCTCAAGTACCGCTCCAGCGTGCAGCCCAGCCTCGACGGCAATACCGTGGACATGGATGTGGAACGCGCCCATTTCACGGAAAACTCGCTGCACTACCAGTTCCTGCTCGATCGCGCCGCCTCCCAGTTCAAGACCCTGGGCATGGCCATCTCGGACAAATAAGGGGGCGTCATGTCACTGACCAATGTCTTCCAGATCGCCGCTTCCGCGCTCACCGCGCAGTCGATGCGCCTGAACGCGGTGGCCTCGAACATGGCCAACGCCGATTCCGCGCACGCCTCCACCGGCGAGGGCTACAAGGCCAAGCAGGTGGTATTCCAGGCTGTCGCCATGAACAAGGCCGCGCCCTGGGCACAGGGGGTGCGGATGAAGGAGGTGATCGAAGACCCGGCGCCGCCGCGCATGGTCTACGACCCCAAGCATCCGTTGGCCGATGCCAAGGGTTATGTGAGTTATCCCAACGTGGATCCGGTGGAGGAGATGGTCAACATGATCTCCGCCTCGCGTTCCTATCAGACCAACGCCGAAGTGATGAGCACGACCAAGAGCCTGCTGCAGCGGACTCTGGCCGTCGCCCAGAGTTGAGAGGAGTAGACCATGGCCACAATTGCCGCAACCGATAACGCCGCGCTGGCGGCGCAACTCAGTGGCACCAAGACAGCCGCCGCCGCCGCGGGCTCGGCCGCCGAATTGAGCGAGCGCTTCCTGAAGCTGCTGGTCACCCAGTTGAAGAACCAGGATCCGATGAGCCCGATGGAAAACGCCGAGCTGACCTCGCAACTGGCGCAGATGTCGACGGTGGAGGGAGTGAACAAGCTGAATACCTCCATGGACGGGCTGGTCAGCCAGATGCGCGCCACCCAGGCCCTGCAGGGCGCGTCACTGATCGGCCGCCAGGTGTTGGCGGAGGCGAGCAAGCTCAACCTGGGCGAGGCGGGCGCGGCGGGCGGCGTCAATCTGGCCGGCACGGCGGACACCCTCAAGATCGACATCCTCAATGCCTCCGGCAGCGTCGTTCGCAGCCTCGACCTCGGCGCGCAGCCCGCCGGCATGGCCCGCTTCTACTGGGATGGGCAGGATGCCGCCGGCAACGATCTCGCCGATGGCACCTACACCTACAAGGTCACCGCCAGCGCCGACGGAAAGACGGTGGAAACCACCGCTTACGGTCTGGCTGACGTGCTCAGCGTTTCCCTGGCCGATGACGGCCTCGATGTCGAACTGACCGGACTGGGCAGCCTCGGCATGGACAAGATCAAGCAGATATTCTGAAGGAGCGGATGAAATGGGATTCCAGCAAGGATTGAGCGGCCTCAACGGCGCGGCCAAGAACCTGGACGTGATCGGCAACAACATCGCCAATACCTCCACCATCGGCTTCAAGACCAGCCGAACCGAATTCGCCAGCGTCTACGCCAACTCGCTCTACGGCGCCGGCGCCAGCCAGGCGGGCATCGGCTCCAAGGAAGCGGCGGTAGCGCAGCAGTTCGGCCAGGGCAACCTCTCGCAGACCAACAGCCCGCTGGACGTGGCGATCAACGGCAACGGCTTCTTCCGGATGAGCCAGGGCACCACCATTTCCTACACCCGCAACGGCCAGTTCCACCTCGATCGCGAGGGGTATGTGGTCAACAGCACCGGCCAGCGCCTGACGGGTCTGACCACCGCCGGTGTCCAGGGCGATCTGCAGGTCGACTTCGCCAGCGCGGCGCCGAAGGCGAGCACCACCCTGGCGTTGGGCTTCAACCTGGATTCACGCAAGACCACCCCGACGGCGGCTTTTTCCCTGGATCCCACCGCGACCGGCTACAACCACGCCACGGCCGTGACGCTGTACGACGAACGCGGCAATGCCCATACGATGAACCTGTATTTCCGCAAGACCAGCGATTCGACCTGGAATGTCTACGGCAGTCTGGTCAATGCCGCCGGCACCCAGCTCAACCTGGACGGCACCACCTTCGCCGCGAACCCCTCGCCGGCGGCCATCGGCACGCTGGCCTACAACACCGATGGCAGCTACGACGCCGCCAACAGCCTGGGCGCCTTCGCCGCCGGCGGCAGCATCGACATCACTGCCCTCGCGCTCGCCAGCGGCGCGGCGGCGGTGTCGGTCACCCCGGACTTCTCCACCTCCACGCTCTATGGCAGCAGTTTCGGGGTCACCGCGCTGTCCCAGGATGGCTATGCCCAGGGCAATCTGGCCAACGTCAACATTTCCGAGGATGGCTATCTGCTCGGCCGCTACACCAACGGCGTCACCCAGAGCATGGGTCAGATCACCCTGGTCAGCTTCAACAACATGCAGGGCCTGGCGCCGGTCGGCAACAACCAGTGGCTGGAAACCTATGAGTCCAGCCAGCCCACCTCGCCGCAGGCGCCCGGCACCGGCACCCTCGGCCTGCTGCAGGCGGGCTCGGTCGAGGAGTCGAACGTCGACCTCACCGCCGAACTGGTGAACATGATCGTCGCCCAGCGCATGTACCAGGCCAATGCCCAGACCATCCGCACGCAGGACCAGGTCCTGCAGACGCTGGTCAGCCTGCGCTGAGCGCGAGTAAACCACCATGGACCGCGTGATCTACATCGCCATGACCGGGGCGCGCGAGGTGACCCGCCAGCAGGCGGCGGTCTCGCACAATCTGGCCAACGTCGCCACCCACGGCTTCCGCCAGGAACTCAACGTCTTCCGCGCCCTGCCGGTGGTGGGCGAGGGCGCGAAGACGCGCGCCTTTGTCCTGGAAACCACCCCGCGCAGCGATTTCACCCAGGGCGCGCTGCAGCAGACCGGTCGCGAACTCGACGTGGCCGTGCGCGGCCCCGGCTGGATCGCCGTCCAGGGATCGGATGGCCGGGAAGCCTATACCCGCGCGGGCCATCTCCAGGTCAGCCAGAATGGCGTGCTGCAGACGACCAACGGCCTCAACGTCCTTGGCGACGCCGGTCCGATCACGGTACCGCCGGATCAGCGCGTGCTGGTCGGCAAGGACGGCACCATCTCGACCGTGCCGGTCGGGCAGAACCTCAACGCCGTCGCCATCGTCGGCCGCATCAAGCTCACCAATCCCGATGAAACCACGCTTATACGCGGCGACGACGGCCTGTTCCGCCAGAACAACGGCCAGCCGGCCGCCGCCGACGCCGGCGTCACCCTGGTGTCCGGCGCGCTCGAGTCGAGCAACGTCAACCCCGCCGAGGCGCTGGTGAGCATGGTCAGCCTGGCCCGCCAGTTCGACATGCAGATGCGTGTCCTGCGCGTCGCCCAGGAAAACGAGGGCAGTGCCAACAAGGTACTGAGCGCGAATGGCTGACAGATGCCCGAATCGCTTCCACGAGAAGCCGCGTAGGGTGCGCCGCGCGCACCGCCCCGCGATTGCCGGTGCGCATGGCGCACCCTACCGTACCGCCTGAGGAAGCCCCATGCTCCGTTCCCTGCATATCGCCCGCACCGGCCTCGACGCCCAGCAGACCCAGCTGGACGTGGTGTCCAACAACCTCGCCAACGTCTCCACGACAGGTTTCAAGAAGTCGCGCGCGGTGTTCGAGGATCTGCTCTACCAGACCATCCGCCAGGCCGGCGCCCAGTCCTCGCAGCAGACACAACTGCCTTCCGGCTTTCAGCTGGGCGTCGGTGTGCGGACGGTGGCCACCGAGCGCCTGTTCGAGCAGGGCTCGCTGCAGCAGACCAGCAACCCCCTCGATGTCGCGATCAACGGCAAGGGCTTCTTCCAGGTCCAGATGCCCGACGGCAGTCTCGCCTATACCCGCGATGGCTCCTTCCAGGTCGACAACCAGGGCAATCTGGTCACCGCCAGCGGCTATGCCCTGCTGCCCAACATGCAGATTCCGGCCAATGCCCAGGTGATCAGCATCGCCCGCGACGGCATCGTCAGCGTCACCACCCCGGGCAACGTCACCCCCACCCAACTGGGGCAGATCCAGCTCGCCACCTTCATCAACCCGGCCGGCCTGCAGGGGCAGGGCGAAAACCTGTTCATCGAGACCGCCGCCTCCGGCGCGCCGTTGCCGAACAACCCCGGCACCGACGGCATGGGCGTGCTCAACCAGGCCTTCATCGAAACCTCCAACGTCAACGTCGCCGAGGAACTGGTCAACATGATCATTTCCCAGCGCGCCTATGAGCTGAATTCGCGCGCGATCACCACTTCCGACCAGATGTTGCAGCGGCTGACGCAGATCTGAGCGGGGTAATTGGAGATCAACATGAAACGATTCGCTTCCGAACATGTAGGGTGCGCCGCGCGCACCACCGACATGGTTCGGTGCGCGCGGCGCACCCTACTCATTGCCACCGTTCTCCTGGCCGGCTGCGCCACGCCGCCGCCCGCCACCGCGATCAAGGAACCCCTGCGCGCGAGGCCCGAGGCGCTCGCCGCCGCGCCGGACAACAACGGCGCGATCTTCCAGGCCGCCCCCGTCCAGGCCCGCCCCGGTCTGGCCCTGTTCGAGGACCGCAAGGCGCGCTACGTCGGCGATACCCTGACCGTGAACCTGGTGGAGAAGACCGAGGCCAAGCGCCGCTCGGAAACCACCGACGAGCGCAAGGCCAACGCCAGCGTCGACATCCCCTCGCCGCGTCTGTTCGGGCAGCAGCGCGGCATCGGCGCCACCGCCTGGGAGCCCAGCGCCAGCAACAAGCAGGAATTGAAGGACAACGAGACCAACTCCAACAGCGTCACCGGCGCCATCACGGTGACGGTGGTGGAAGTGCTGCCGAACGGGCATCTGGTGGTGGCGGGCGAGAAGCAGCTGGCGATCAACAGCGACACCGAATTCATCCGCCTGGCCGGGGTGGTGAACCCCGCCCAGCTGAGCAGCGCCAACAGCATCAATTCCACCCAGCTGGCCAATGTGCAGTTCGAATCGAAGAACACCCAGAGCCTGGATCGGGCGCAGCTCGGCAGCATGATGGCGCGCTTCTTCCTGACCGTCCTGCCGTTCTGAGGGCCGCATCATGAAACGCCTTCTCCTCGCCCTTCTCGCCGCCGCGCTTCCCTTCACCGCCAACGCCGAGCGGATCAAGGACATCACCACCATCGCCGGCATTCGTTCCAACCAGCTGGTCGGCTACGGCGTCGTGGTCGGCCTCGACAACACCGGCGACACCTCCGCCATCACCGGCCAGGGTCTGGCCAACCTGATGACCAACCTCGGTCTCGCCCCCGGCCAGAATTTCACCAGCAAGAACACCGCCTCGGTGATGGTCACCGCCACGCTGCCCGCCTTCACCCGTCCCGGCGAGGCCATCGACGTCACCGTCTCCGCCCTGGGCGGCTCGAAAAGCCTGCGCGGCGGCACGCTGCTGATGACGCCGCTGAAAGGCGCCGACGGCCAGATCTATGCCATGGCGCAGGGTTCGCTACTGGTCGGCGGCGCCGGCGCCTCCGGCGGCGGCTCCTCCACCGTGGTCAACCATCTCTCCGCCGGCCGCGTTCCCGGTGGCGCCACGGTGGAGCGGGCGGTGCCGATGCGGGTGGGACAGGGCGATTTCGTCACACTGGAACTGAAGGACGCCGACTTCACCACCGCCAGCCGGGTCAGCGACGCCATCGGCCGCGCATTCGGCGCCGGGGTGGCCATTCCCCTGGATGCGCGGGTGATTCAGGTGAGGGCGCCGGCCGATCCGGGACAACGCGTGGCCTTCCTGGCGCAACTGGAAAATCTCAATCTCAACCCCGGTCTGGCCGCGCCCCGGGTCATCGTCAACGCCCGTACCGGTTCCATCGTGATGAACCAGCTGGTGAGCGTCGACAAGTGCGCGATCGCCCACGGCAACCTCTCGGTCACCGTGACCAGCGAGCCGCAGGTATCGCAGCCGAACCCGCTCGCCGGCGGCCAGACGGTGGTCACCGAGAAGGCCGACGTGCAGGTGAAGAGCGAGAAGGGCGAGCTGATGTCGATCCCGGCCACCGCCTCGCTCAATGACGTGGTCAAGGCGCTCAACGCCCTCGGCGCCACGCCGCAGGACCTGCTCGCCATCCTGCAGGCGATGAAGGCGGCCGGCGCCCTCAAGGCGGACCTGGAGATCATCTGATGCTGGACAGCGCCGACAGCCTCGCCATCGACCTCGGCAGCGCCCAGGCGCTCAAGGCGCGCGCCGCCGCCGGCGACAAGGGTGCACTGCGCGCGGCGGCACAGCAGTTCGAATCGCTGATGATCGGCATGATGCTGAAGAGCATGCGCGAGACGAAGTTCTCGGAAGAAGACGACCCCATGACCAGCGGCGAGGGCGTCAAGCTCTACCGCGACCTGCTCGACCAGCAATGGGCGGAGCAACTGTCCAGGGGGCGGGGTCTGGGCTTCGCCGACATGATGGTGAAGAGTCTGGAGCGCTACGCGCCGCCCGCGCCGCGTAGCCCGGATGCAGCGACAGCGGAATCCGGGGGGGCGCCAACCGCGCCCGCGTCCGTTTCGGCCAAGGTCCCGGATTCCGCCGCGCTACATCCGGGCTACGGTTCTGGGTCCGCCGGAGACCGCAAGCGCGTCTTCCTCGAAACCCTGCGCCCGCACGCCGAGGCCGCCGCCGCCAGCACCGGCGTCCCGGCCGACTACATCCTCGCCCACGCGGCGCTGGAGTCCGGCTGGGGCAAGCGGGAGATCACGGCGGCGGACGGCTCGACCTCGCACAACCTGTTCGGCATCAAGGCGGGCGGCACCTGGAAGGGCGATGTGACGGAGACCCTGACCACCGAATATCGCCAGGGCATGCCGGTGAAGATCAGCCAGAGTTTCCGCGCCTATCCCGATTACGGCAGCGCCTTCTCCGACTACGCCAGCCTGCTCAAGGCCCGCTACGGCGCCGCCCTTGCCAGCGACGACGCCCACGGCTTCGCCGAGGGGTTGGCGGCCGCCGGCTATGCCACCGACCCGGCCTATGCCGGAAAATTGAAATCCGTCATCGCCAGCGTGGCGACGGCGGGGGTTTAATAAATATCGGCAGAACGCCGATATTGACAGCAACAGGAGGTTGCCATGGCATCCGGAATCCTAGGAATCGGCGTCACCGGCTTGAACGCCGCGCAGGCGGGCATCCGCACCACCGAGCACAACATCAGCAACGTCAACACCGCCGGCTATCGTCGTCAGGAGATCGATTTTTCCGCCCTGCGTCCGACCTATGCCAGCAACGCCGGCTGGATCGGCAACGGCGTCACCATGGAATCGGTGCGGCAGCGCTACAGCCAGTTCCTCGACAATGAAGTCCTGCTCGACCAGTCGCGTCTGTCCCGCTACGAGACCTATTCCGCCTACGCCAACCAGGTCGACACGCTGCTCGGCACCAATGACAGCAGTCTGATGGGCCCCTTGAACGCGTTCTTCGACGCCGCCAGCGAAGTCGCCAACGACCCGGTGTCCGGCAGTGCCAGACAGGTGCTGCTATCGGCCGGCAAGAGCCTCGCCAGCCGTATTAATCTGCAGGAGCAATCGCTGCGACAGCTGCGCGACGATTCCAACCTCGCGGTGGAGAATCTGGCCACCCGCATCAACAACTTTGCCGGCAAGATCGCCACCGTCAACGAGAGCATCGCGCGCATCGAGGCGGGCAGCGACCAGCTGGCCAACGACCTGCGCGACCAGCGCGATCACCTCGTCGGCGAGCTGAACAAACTGGTGAACACCACCACCATTCGCGAAAACGACGGCGGCTACAACATCTTCATCGGCGGCGGCCAGGCCCTGGTGCTGGGTAACCGCAGCTACGCGCTGACCGCGGTCAGCGATCCCAATGACAGCGATCTGAAGGTGCCCGCCGTCAATTTCGGCGGTTCCACCCTGAGGCTGGACACCAGCCTCCTCACCGGCGGCGAACTGGGTGGCCTGCTGGCGCAGCGCGAGGAAGTGCTGTCGCCGGCCATCAGCAATCTCAACCGCATCGCCATCGCCATCGGCGCCGAAGTGAACCGGGTGCATCGCGCCGGCCTGCAACTGGACGCCGCGACGGCGGGCGGCGATTTCTTCAGCGGCGTGGTCGATCAGACCGGCACCGCCATCACCAACAACAGCCGCATCGATCTCGCCTTCACCGGCAACACCCTGGCCAACGACAACTATTCCGTCACGTTCAACGGCACCAACTTCGACGTGGTCTCCTCCAGCGGCGTCAGCATCGCCAGCACCAATGCCGGGGTCGAGGTCACCGACGCCAACGGGAAGAAACTCGGCTTCAGCATCAGCGCGAATCTCGCTTCCCTGACCACCGGCGATACCTGGGGCCTCAACTTCAAGAACTACGCCCGCGGCATGTCCATGCAACTGAGCAGCGGCGACCAGATCGCCGCCGCCTCGGCCTCGGCGGCCAATCCCGGCCCCGGCGACAACAGCAATGCCTTGGTGCTGGCGGCGCTGCGGGTGGATTCGACGGCGCTCAACAACGGCACCCTGGCCACCGCCTACAATGGCCTGGTGGGCAGCGTCGCCGCCCATGCCTCCGAGGCGGAACTCAGCCGCGGCGCCTACGAAACCCTGACGCAGCAGGCTCGGGATGCGCAGCAGGCGGTGTCCGGCGTCAACCTCGACGAGGAGGCGGTCAACCTCATACGATTCCAGCAGGCCTATCAGGCGGCGGCGCGCGCGATCAGCGTGGCCAACACCCTGTTCGACGAAGTCCTGTCGATCGGCCGTTAACGGAGGCGTGAATCATGCGTATCAGCTCCCTGTCCTACCTCACCAGCAGCCTCTCCGGCATGCAGAACAACCAGGCCAGCATCGCCCGCCTGAGCCAGCAGATCGCCAGCGAGACCCGCATCCTCACACCCAAGGACGATCCCCTGGCCACCGGCAAGGCGATCGACCTATCCAACCGCATCGCCCTGCGCGGCCAGCATCTGGCCAACCAGCAGAAGGCGGATATCACGCTCAAGTACGAAAGCACCGTGCTCACCGCCATGCGCGGGGTGCTGGAAAAGGTCGCCCAGCAGATCACCGGCCTGGGGCCGAACCAGAGCCAGGAGCTGCGCAATCAATATGCCGCGATGGTGAATGGCGCCTACCTCCAGGCCAAGGACCTGGCCAATACCCGCGACCCGGAAGGCCGCTACATCTTCGGCGGTTTCGAGACGGCGGCGGCGCCCTTCGCGCACGACCAGGCCTATGGCACCGCCGTGACCGACAGCCCCAAGGCGACCTATGGCGGCACCGCCTACGTGTCCGCGACCAGCCCGGACGGCGTGCGTTCCATCGAGGTCGCCACCGGGCGCAACATCCAGGTGAGCGACAATCTGGACGTCGTGTTCCAGTCCAACCAGGCCGATGACATCCTGGAAACGCTCGACCAGCTCGCGGTCGATCTCTCCGGCGCCACCACCCAGGGACAACTCGACACCGCCCTGACCAGGATCACCGCCGCCCTCACCGCGCTCGGGAAGATGGAAAGCCGCATCGGCGCCGCCCAGGTGGAATTGGAGGAGGTGGGGTCGATCACCCGCAGCCTGCGCCTGGAAGAGCAGAATGCCCTGAGCGACCTGCTCCAACTCGACAAGGCCGCCGCCATCGTCGAAATGCAGTCGCGCCAGACCAGCCTGGAAGCCGCGCAACGCGCCTACGCGCAGACCAGCCAGCTGTCCCTGTTCAGCTACCTGTGATGAATCCGGATTCCGACGAACTGCTGCGCGCCAAGCTCAACGCCGAGACCGGCCGCCTGGCCTGGACGGAACTGCAGCGGCATTTCGCGCGCGGGGTGGTGATCAAGGTGGCGCCGGGCATGGATCTGGTGGCGGTCGCCCTCGCCGTCGCCCGCGACGATAAGGCCACCATCGCCGAGTGGCTTGCCGCGGGTCGTATCACGCGCGCCGACAGCGAAGACGCCACCGCCTGGCACGAACGCGATGCCGTGTTCTGGGCGGTGGTCACCGCGCCCTGGGTGCTGGTGCAGGAAATGTAGCTGGCGTCCCGCCTGCGCTACAACTCAAAACCGGTTGGTAAACCGGTAATCCTCCGGCAGGCCCAGCGTGTCCGCCCAGATGTTCCGCGCCCAGCCGTGCATGTATTCGATCTCCTTGGCGCTTTCCTCCAGGGAAACGCCGCTGCCGTCCTGCACTTCCATGTCCTGGTTCGCCGGGTTGTAACGGAACACCGTCGCGACGTGAAAGGCGGTGTGCTCGCTGCTGGCGGAATAGCAGGTGCTGGTCAGCACCGGCGCCGGATCGGGCTGGCGATCGTTGAAGATCTCCACCAGCGCCGAGGCGCACAGCTTGCCGCTGTTGTTGGCCAGCGCCGCCGCCTTCGACAGGTTGGAGAGGATGGAGTCGCCGAGGATGTGGACGTTGGGGACTTCGGTCGATTCGAAGGTACGGTAATCCACGGGGCACCAGCTGCCGTTGTCACCGGTGCGCGCGCCGATCGTCGCGGTGAGGTGGGCGGCACGCATCGGCGGCACCAGGTTGATCACGTCGCCGTGGGCGTCGTCGAACTCGCAGGTGACTTTCATTGCCGTGGCGTCGACCGCGACCGGCCGGTTGCCGGGACGATAGTCGATCATGCTGTCATCCGTGCCATAGCCGTAATGTTTCTTCCAGGCGTTCACGAACAGGGTTTTCTTGGAAATGATGTCGGGGTTGCCGTCGAGCAGGATGATCTTGGATCGCGGCTTGGCCTTCCTGAAGTAGTCGGCCACCAGGCTGACCCGCTCGTAGGGCGCGGGCGGGCAGCGGAAGGGCGCCATCGGAATCGCCATGACGAAGACGCCGCCGTCCGGCATGGCCCGCAACTGCCGCGTCAGCACGCCAGTCTGCTCGGGGCCCGCCTTCCAGGCGTGCTTGATCGTCTTTCGCGCCGCCGCGTCGTAGCCCTCCACCCGCTCGAACATCAGTTCTATCCCCGCCGCCAGGACCAGGCGGTCATAGGCGAGATGCAGACCGTTCGCGGTGCCGACGACTCTCCTGTCGGGATCGATCGCGACCACCGTGTCCGCCACGAAGCGATCCACCACCGCCTTGAGGCTGTCGTAGGGGAAGGTGACATCCTTCAGTTCGTTGAGTCCGGCGATCACGGAATTGGACATCGGACAGGAAACGAAGTGCGGATTCGGCTCGATCAGGGTGACGTCGACCCTCGGTTCCCAGCGTTTGAGATACCGCGCGCAGGCCGCCCCTCCGTAGCCGGCTCCGACGATGATCACGCGGGGACGGGCCTTGCCGGCGATGGCGTGGCCGCCGAGGGCAAGCGCGGCGGCGGCGGTGGAGAAACGCAGAAAGTCGCGGCGGGAGTGGGACATGGCGGTGCGCCTCGGATGAACCGGTAATGCGGCGGAATGTTACCTATCCGGCGACGGCATGACCTGATACATCCATCCTCGTCCACATGACAGGCATGCATAAGCGGGTTTGATTCAATCAGGGTCATGCCGCCGCCACGGCCGCGGCAACACGGTTCCACCCTGATATGGAACGGGTCTATCCCAAAAAAAATTTATTTGCAAAGAAATAACTCTGATTAGGGCGGCTCCCACCCGGGTGCTATTCTCGACGGCCATTCGGTAGCCCAGCCTCCCCATCCATATATCCATTTAGGAGCGTTCATGTCCCGTCTCGTCAAACCCCATGGTGGTGGTGAACTCAAGCCGCTGCTGCTCGAAGGCGCCGCCCGTGAGGCCGAACTGGCCCGTGCCCAGACTCTGCCCAAGGTGAAGATGTCTTCCCGTGAAACCGGCGACCTGATCATGATGGGCATCGGCGGCTTCACCCCGCTGGAAGGTTTCATGACCCATGGCGACTGGCAGGGCGTGTGCGACGGCTACAAGATGGCGAATGGTCTCTTCTGGCCCATTCCCGTGACCCTGTCCACCGATACCGCCACCGCCGGCACCCTCAGCCTGGGGCAGGATATCGCCCTGGTGAGCAGCGACAGCGACGAGATCATGGGCACCATGAAGGTCACCGAGATCTACGGCATCGACAAGGGCCACGAGTGCATGATGGTCTACAAGACCACCGACATCGCCCACCCCGGCGTCAAGATGGTGATGGACCAGGGCCCGGTGAACCTGGCCGGTCCGGTCAAGGTGCTGTCCACCGGCGGTTTCAAGGAAGAGTACGGCGAGCAGTTCATGCCCCCCGCCGAAACCCGCGCCGCCTTCGAAAAGGCCGGCTGGCACAAGGTCGCGGCATTCCAGACCCGCAACCCGATGCACCGCTCGCACGAGTACCTGGCCAAGATCGCCATCGAGACCATGGACGGCGTGCTGATCCATTCCCTGCTGGGCGCCCTGAAGCCGGGCGACATCCCCGCCGAAGTGCGTTCCGAGGCGATCAGCACCCTGGTCGACAACTACTTCGCCCCGAATACCGTGATCCAGGCCGGCTATCCCCTGGACATGCGCTATGCCGGCCCCCGCGAAGCCCTGCTGCACGCCCTGTTCCGCCAGAACTATGGCTGCTCGCACCTGATCGTCGGCCGCGACCACGCCGGTGTCGGCGACTACTACGGTCCCTTCGACGCGCAGAAGATCTTCGACGAGATTCCCGCCGGTTCGCTGGAAACCACCAACATGAACATCGACTGGACCTTCTGGTGCAAGAAGTGCGGCGGCATGGCCTCGCAGCGCACCTGCCCGCACACCAAGGATGACCGCATCCTGCTGTCCGGAACCAAGGTCCGCGCCATGCTCTCCGAAGGCCAGGATCTCCCGGTCGAATTCAGCCGTCCGGAAGTCGCCAAGGTGCTGCAGAAGTACTACGCCGGCCTCTCCGCCGAGCAGAACGTCAAGATCGAACTCAAGGGCCACTCGGCCGCTTGATGCGTAGGTCGGGTTAGGCGCGGGGTCATGCGCCGTAACCCGACGATCGCCAAAGAATTCGGAATTGAGCCCGCAGGAAGCGGATTCGCGATACGCCCCGGCCAAGGTTGGGCTCGGTTTTTCTGAATGGGCCGCGTTTGAACGCGGATTGTTAGCTAACAAGGAGTGAATGAATGCCTACCTTCGTCCGTACCGA
>CAZONS010000033.1:0-15001 GCA_964581195.1 uncultured Thiobacillus sp.
GCCGGATGGGTCGGCAGGCCGGGATAGCCGTGCGGCGCCGCCCAGGGCGCCAGCGGCTGTAGCGTCGGTGGGCCCAGCGGCACCTGAACCACGCCCTGCCGTTCCGGAACCTTGCATTCGGCGCTCGGACCGATCAGGGCCACGGGTTGGCAGAGGCTGGCTCCGTTCGGCAGCAACTGGCAGAACTGGTTGATGGCCTGGATGATCAGGCGGCTGCAGAAGTCTTCCGCCGCGTGCGCGCCGCCGGGAAGCAGGGCGCTCGCGCTTGCCAGCGCCAGGACGATTGCGCGATGTTTCATGGCGTGTCTCGGGTTGGGGGCGAATTCATGGACACAGGCGGCGTGGTCACTCACCGGCTCAGCTTCGCGAGCCAGTCGCTGGCCATTTTCCTGGCCGTCTCGATCTGGTCCGGCCGCAGATGCGCGGCTTCGCTGTTTCTCAAGTCGGGGGCGAGTTTGTGACCGCCATGGGTGGCGAGTTCGAACCAGACGAAGGCCTGCAGCGGGTCCTTGTCGACCGAGACGCCGCGGCTGTACATGTCGCCGAGCGCGTAATAGGCATCGGTGAGCCCCTGTTTCGCCGCCGCAAGATACCAGTTGAAGGCCGCGGCGACATCCTCCTCGGTACCCTGGCCCTGCTCCAGCATGATGCCGGTCATGTACTGGGAGAGACCGTGTCCCGCCTCGGCATTGGCCTTGAACAGGCCGAATGCCTTCTGGTAGTCGACGCAACTGTAGGATTGCAGCGCCTTGTCATAGATCGCCTGACCTTGCGCGGGGTCGAGCCTGTCGAGAGCCAGCGCGCAAACGGGGGTGGCGAGACTGATGACCAACGCGGTGAGCAGGGCGGACGCTTTCATGGGGGGACTCCTCTTCATGGCGTGGCTGATTCTGATTGAGGTAAGCACTCGAGGGGGAACTATACAAGGCTTGTGGTGCGTTGATCACGCCGTGCGCCTCCGATGCGGTGTGGCACAGTTCGGGTTTTTCTGGCAGGAGCAATGTGATGCGTCCCCGCTGGTTGTTGTTCGTCGTCCTCTCCGTGCTGGTCTGGTCGGGCATCGCTCCCCGGGATGGCCTGACCTGGTTCCTCGAAGTGTCGCCGGTATTGATCGCGCTGCCACTCCTGCTTGCCAGCCGCCGATCGTTTCCCTTCACCTCGCTGGCTTATACCCTGATGGCGGCGCACGCGGTGATTCTGATGGTGGGCGGCCATTACACCTATGCCGAGATGCCGTTGTTCAACTGGCTGCGCGATGCCCTGGATCTCTCGCGCAATCATTATGATCGCCTCGGCCATGTTGCCCAGGGTTTCGTTCCGGCCATCGTCGCGCGTGAAATCCTCTTGCGCCGCTCGCCGCTGCGGCCGGGTAAGTGGCTGTTCTTCCTGGTGACCTCGGTTTGCCTGGCGATTTCCGCCTTCTACGAAATGATCGAATGGTGGGTGGCGATCGGCTCCGGCGACGAGGCGGTGGCCTTCCTCGCCACCCAGGGGGATGTCTGGGATACCCAGTGGGACATGTTCCTGGCCCTGCTCGGCGCGTTATCCTCGCAACTCCTGCTCCGCCGGCGGCATGACCAGCAGTTGGCGAGGCTCTTGATGGAACGATCATGAACGACTGTTGCGACCACGACTGTCCCACCCCCGAGCCCGGTCACCTGGGTATTCCGCGGATAGGGAAATTCAACCCGGCGGCTTTCGAGCGGGCGGTCACCGACCTCCTGCTGGCCTGCGGTGTGGCGCCGGATTCGGTGCATACCGGGCGCACGGCGCAACGGGTGCGTGAACTCTGGGAGCGACGCCTGCTCGGTGGCTACGAGATCGACCCCGGCGAGGCGCTGGGCGAGGGCTTCGCCGATCCGCGCGAGGACATGGTGGTGGTGCGCGGCATCGCCGTGCATGGGGTGTGCCCGCACCATCTGGTGCCCTTTCGCGGTGTGGCCCACGTGGCCTACGTGCCGGGCGGCCGCCTGCATGGTTTCGGTCGCATCGCCCGCCTGGTCGATGCCATCGGCCACCGTTTCACCTACCAGGAGTGGATGACCCGCGATGTGGCGGAAGCGTTGATTCACCACGGCAAGGCCAGCGGCGCCGCTTGCGTCATCGAGGCCGAGCAGTTGTGCCTGTTGCTGGGCGAGGACCGGCGCGGCGACGAGCGGGTGGTGACCCAGGCATTCGCGGGCTGCTTCAGGGACGACGCGCAACTGCGCAGCGAGTTCATGCGCGCGGTGTCTTCCATTGGCCTGAAATGATGCGCGATCCCGCCATCCGTCCACTCACCCTGGTGCCGCCGCCGCTGGTCTACGCGCTCGCCCTGATCGCGGCCTGGTGGCTGCGGGGCTGGTTGCCCTTGCCGCTCGACCTTGGCGTGGCGTCGCGGCCATTGGGTTGGGGATTGATCGGCATCGGCCTGGCGGGCTTCGCCTGGGCGCTATGGGCGATATGGACCCATCGCACCACGGTGAACCCCTACAAGGCGGCGTCCAATCTGGTGACCGGCGGGCCCTTCTGCTATACGCGCAATCCCATCTATGTTTCGGACTGGTTCGTCTACGCCGGCGTCACCTTGCTGCTTCAGACCGCCTGGCCGCTGCTGCTGGCGCCAGGCGTGTACCTGGTGATGCGGCATGGGGTCATCGCCCATGAGGAAAACCATCTGGCCGCGCGCTTCGGCGCGGAATATCTGGAATACAAGGCGCGCGTGCGGCGCTGGCTGTAACGAGGAGAGGTGATGAGACAAGGTTATCGCTGGCCCCTGATCGGATTGCACTGGCTGACCCTGCTCCTGATCGTGGCCGCCTACATCATTGGCAGCCTGCTGGAGGACATGACACTGTCTCCGCTCAAATTGAAGCTCTACGCCTGGCACAAGTGGTTGGGCATGACGGTGTTGTTCCTGTTGCCCTTGCGGCTGCTGCTGCGCCTGATCGACCGCCTCGATCACGCCGCCGGTCTCTTGCCGTGGGAGGCGCGCGCCTCGGCGGCGGTACATGGCGCGCTCTATCTGTTGATGTTGGTGGTGCCGCTGCTGGGGTGGCTGCACAGCTCGGCGGCCGGGTTTCCGGTGGTCTGGTTCGGGATGCTGCCGCTCCCGGACCTGGTGGGCAAGGACAAGGCCCTGGCCGAAGTGTTCAAGGAACTTCATGAGGGTTCGGTGAATCTTCTCGTGACCCTGGTCGTGCTGCACGCGGCCGCGGCCCTTTATCACCAGCATGTCCGGCAGGATGGTGTGCTGGCCCGCATGGTGCCCTGGTTGAGGAGACACCCTTGAAAATCTTCGCCGTGTGGTTGTTGCTCCTGGCCCTGCCCGCGGTGGCGCAGGACTGGAAGTTGGACAGCGCAAAAAGCCAGGTCCGCTTTCTCATCAAACAGATGAATGTTCCCACCGAGGGAGGCTTCGCTCGTGTGCTCGCGCAGGCGAGCTTCGACCCGGCAAGGCCGGAATCCGGACGCTTCCGGGTGGATGTCGATACGAGCAGCATCGATACTGGCTCGCCCGAGGGTGACGACGAGGTGAAACGCCCCGCCTGGTTCGACGCAAAAAAATACCCCTGGGCGACGTTCATCGCCAAGAGCGTGCGGCGTGACGCGGAGGGGCGTTACAGCGCTTTCGGCGATCTCAGTATCAAGGGCCAGACACGTCCGCTCGTGGCGCCCTTCATCCTCAGCCGCCACGGTGCCGGCTGGCTGGCGCAGGGCCGCTTCCCCCTGAAACGCAGCACCTATGGCATAGGCGGCGGCGATTGGGGGGATGTGGTGACGGATGAACTGGAAGTGCGTTTCAACCTGGTCCTGTTGCCATGAGGCGCGCCGTGAAGAAGTGGCTCGTCTGCCTGGTCTGCGCTGGCGCGCCCGCCGCCTGGGCGGCGGAAAGTTTCGTGCTCGATCCCGAACATACCTTCCCCAGTTTCGAGATCCGGCATCAGGGTGTTTCCCTGTTGCGCGGCAAGTTCAATCGCACCCAGGGACGTGTGGTGCTCGATCCCGCCGGGCAGGGCAGCCTGATCGAGGTGAGCGTGGACGCGGGGTCCGGGGACACCGGGCACGATGGACTCAACCAGAAACTGCTGGGCGGCAACTTCTTCAATACCGCGCGATTCCCTGAGATTCGCTTCACCGCCGCCGACATCACCTTCCAGGACGGCAAGCCGGTCGCCGCCCACGGCACGCTGACGATGCTGGGTGTCAGCCGGCCGCTGACGCTGGAGATTCGTGATTACGCCTGCACCCGACAGTTCCCCACGCTGCGCCCGCTCTGCGGCGCCGATGTCCACGCCAGCCTCAAGCGCTCCGAGTTCGGCATGATTTACGGCATCCCGTTGATCGGAGACGAAGTGAGATTGCAGATAGAGGTGGAAGGATTCCGCGAGTAAGTGGTGACCGGACTAAGGGGCGGCCTGTTCCGGTTCGATCGGGTTTCCGTTCTCGTCCACGTCACCCACTTCGGGAATCACCTCGTGGCACAGGTAACGCACCCGCTGCCCGCGCGCGGTGTGCCTCTCGACCAGGGCGGTCGCGGTCGCCTCGCAGGCGGCCTGGTCATCGAGGTGCTGGGTCAGAATCACCCGCTGCCCACCTTCCCCAAGGAGCAGCCATACAATCAAGGCGAATGATTTCATGTGCGGTTACGTTGCTATATCAGATTTTTCTGATATTCAGTGTACTGGGCCGCCCGGCCGCGCGCACAGGAAATCTGCATCAGCGGCACATCCGGTCGGCAAGTGGTGCGCGACCTCGCGCTGGAACCGCAGTCCAGGCCCTGGGATGTGGGGGAGAAAATCTGGTCGGGGTGAGAGGATTCGAACCTCCGGCCTCCACGTCCCGAACGTGGCGCTCTACCAGGCTAAGCTACACCCCGAATTTGAACCGATTCCGGAACCGGGATCGGCAATGGCGGCGTCTTGCAACGCTGCTTGAAACTAAAAATCGCGGCTGACCGCGAAGGCCGATAATTCTAGCAAAGCCGTCTTGTATTTGCTATCTGGAATTTTGCTCAACGCCCCACTTGCCAGTTGGGCTTCCGCTTCGGCCTGCTGGCGGGCGTGATCGAGCGCACCCGTGCTCTGCACAATGGTCAGGATTTCGTCGAACCGACTGGCATCGCCTTGCTTGATGGCGTTGCGTATCACCTCGGCCTGCTGCGCGGTGCCGTGTTTCATGGCGAACAGCAGGGGGAGGGTGGGCTTGCCCTCGGCCAGGTCGTCGCCGACGTTCTTGCCTATCACTTCGCTGCTGCCGGAGTAGTCGAGGACGTCATCGATGATCTGGAAAGCCGTGCCCAGGTGCATGCCGTAATCGCCGAGAGCATCTTCCTGTTCGCGGGATGCGTCTTCGATGATGGCGCCGAGGCGGCCCGCTGCTTCGAACAGCTTCGCGGTCTTGTAGCGGATGACGCGCAAGTAGGCTTCTTCGTCGATGTCAGGGTCATTGCAGTTCATCAACTGCAGGACTTCCCCTTCGGCGATGACATTGGTCGCGTCCGAGAGCACTTCCATGATCCGCATGTTGTGCAGGGAGACCATCATCTGGAAGGCGCGTGAATAAAGGAAGTCGCCCACCAGCACGCTGGCGGAGTTCCCGAACAGGGCGTTGGCCGTATCCCTGCCACGACGCAAGGCGGAAGCATCGACCACATCGTCATGGAGCAGGGTGGCGGTATGGATGAATTCCACCACGGCCGCGAGTTCATGGTGCTGGGTGCCGACATGACCCATGGCCTTGGCGGCGAGCACGACCAATGCCGGGCGCAGGCGCTTGCCGCCACTGTGGATGATGTACTCGGAGACCTGTCGGACCAACGCCACTTCGGAGTGCAGACGCGCCCGGATGACCTGGTCGACCTGGGCCATGTCGGCGGTCAGAAGCGTTTGCAGCGTGGGGGATGACACGATGTGGGCGGACCGGGGTAAGAGTGAAGAGTGTTTGGTGCTGCAGAGAGGAATCGAACCTCCGACCTACTGATTACGAATCGGCACGCGCGCATAGTGCCATGATTTGGAATCAGATGGCATAGGGCGCTTACAAGCAAGCAAAACCGCGACTTAATGGCTCTGTCGGCGGGCAATACGTCGTGCGAACACACGGCACCTTGTGGTGCTAAACCGTGTTCGCGCCGTGGCCCGCTTCACTCGGAGCCAACGCATGCAATCCAAGATAACACAGGCCCTCGTCGAGAGGGCGCCAGCACCCGACAGGGGCAAGTCCGTCCTCTACGCCGACAGCGAGATGCGCGGCTTCTACCTGATCGTCACGCCAACGAAGCGCAGTTTTTATGTGCAATCCCTCGTCAACGGGAAGCAGGTCCGCACGAAGCTGGGCGACCATCCGAGCCTCGACGCCAAGCAAGCCCGCGACCTCGCCCGCAGGACGCTCGTGGACATGCGGGCGGGCGCGAACCCGAACGAGGAGCGCCGCAAGGCCAAGGCGCGCGGCATCACCCTGCGCGACGCGCTCGACCTGCACCTCGGCGCAAAGCCGCTGTCCCCGCGCACCAAGGAGGACTACCGCTACAACTGCGAGCAGTACCTCGGGGAGTGGATGGACAAGCCGCTGGCCGAGCTCGGGGCGGACCGCGCGGGCGTGCGCGAGCGCCACCGCAGGATCACCGAGAAGCACGGCGCGCCCTCGGCCGACAACGTCTTCCGCATCTTCCGCGCCGTCTACAACCGCGGGCTGCGGGAGCACCCGGACCTGCCCGCGAACCCGACCGCGAACGTGGACTACCACGGGCTGCGTCGGCGCAAGGTGGACTCGAACGCTGACAAGCTGAGGGCGTGGGGCAAGGCTGTGCTCGACCTGCACCCCGTGCGGCGCGACCTGCACCTGTTCATGATCCTGACGGGGATGCGTCGCACGTCGGCCTGCGAGGCGCGCGTCTCGGAGCTCGACCTCGGCGGGAGGCGGCTGCACGTCCCGAAGCCCAAGGGCGGCGCGGCCCGCGCGTTCGACCTGCCGCTGTCGGGGCCACTCGCCGACCTGCTCGGCCAGCGGCTGCGGGAGTCGCCCCGCCTACAGCGCAAGGGTCAGTGGCTGTTCCCCGCCGACAGCAAGAGCGGGCATGTCGCCGAGGTGGCGCAGCACGAGCTCGACGGCCTCACGGGGCACGCGCTGCGGCACACCTACGCGACCCTTGCCTTGCAGGCGGGCGTCCCCATCGCCGAACTGAAGTTCCTGCTGAACCACGCGGCGGGCAACGTGACGATGGGGTACCTGAACCCGAGCCTCGACCACCTGCGCGGCTACCAAGAGCGGGCGAGCGCCTACGTGCTCGACGCGCTGGGCCTGCAATGGACCGAGGGCCAATGGCCCCCGCGTTTGAGGCAGAGCGAGCCGGCCGATACCCACGCCGAGGATGTGCCGTCAATCAACGAATTGGCCCCAGCGTAGCGCCCACGCGCCGATGCAAACGTTAGTAGACGTGCAGTTGATCGGCGCATGAAACTCTCTCCATCGCGATGCCACCGGGGACGCCCGGTTTTCATCAATTCAATTTGGAGAAGTTAACATGACTGACTTAGACACTGCCCCTGATCGCACCCTCATGCGCGAGATGCTGAGGAGGGCCATATGCCGCGCCTACGGCGATCCACAGCACAAGGCAAGCCCCTCGACTTACCGCCTCCTCGAAAGAATCTTCGACTCGATGGAGGGGGAGAAGGGTGACTTGGACGAACTGTGGATCACGTTGACGCAGTGCCTCGCCTTCGTCAGGACAAAGCGCTTCCAACTGGACGAGCTCAAAATGACGGCTGCTTGATCCAATGTCAGCGGGCCATCGCGCCCAAAGGCATGAAACCAAAGGGCCACCGTCGAGGTGGCTCTTTTCCATGCACGGCGGAGGCACGCAGTCAGTCGGGAGCGCGATCGGCCAGTGCCCTTACGACGCGAAGGACAACGTCGTCAGACCAGTCCGCTCGCATCATGTTGTAGATGGCGCAGACGATGCGAACGTTACCCGGCACGTATCCCTTGGAGTTGTCGAGTCGATCCACGCTAGGCGCCCACGGATTGCGCACGGTGCTGGAATCGTTCTCCAACGTCAGAGGCAAGCCCGTGGCCGAGCACGTCATCGGCCCGAGTAGGGCGTCGAGGTGTTCGGCAGTGATGGTGCAATCCCGCCCTCTCCGTCTAGCGCTGTCCCTGCATTGAATGAGCAGCTTCTTGGCGGGGTTCTTCAATGCCCAGCGGCGACAGGCGGCCCGCTCTGCTTCGGGGTTTTGCGCGTACTGACGCCGGCACTTCTCACGGTGTGCCTCTGGGTCGCTGGCCCGGCTACGGCGGCCAGCATCACGGGTGGCCTCCCTAAACGCATCCATCCATGCTGCTCCATGCCGCCGGTAGTGCGACCGATAGGCGCTCAGCACCCGGCGATTTGGCACTCGTCCGGTGTCTTGCTCGACGAGCCTCACGAGCTCGTCAAGGTCCTCGACGCCGGCTGCCATGTGCCGCGTCGCAACCTGCATCAGTGATTCCATACTGCGCCCTCGTCAATATCAATGCGCTTATGGTGTCGTGCTGTCGTCTTGCACGGTGCCATCGTCAATGACCGTCTTCCGACGCGAAGGAACCTGAATTCCATCCTTCCGCATCTTGTGGGCGTACCAGCGCACTGACTTTGCGGTGGCTTGTGCGCCGGGGATTTTGCGGTTCACCTCGGCCGCTATCTCAGCGTGAGAAGTGCCCGCGGGGTCCATCAGCAGCTCGCGGGCGAGTCGGCCGATGCCCTTGCCGACGGGCTTCTTCTCGGTCTCCACGGGTACAAGGTCGAATGTTCTGACGACCGTCACCGTTTCGGTGACGTCGGCCTGCGGCTGTGCGCGCGGCTCGGTCACCTCGGCGGCCTTGGGCTGCCCGAACGACGCGAGGTCGATGCTCTTGGCTGCCGCGACCGACTCGATGCGGTCGAGCAGCTTGCCTCGGGTCGCGAAGGTCTTGGGGCCAGCGGCCTTGTCGGCGATCTGGTTGTGCAGGGCCAGCAGGTCCTTGGTGCTCATCTCTTGCAGGTTCATCTCACGCTCCGGTGGTTGGGTGTGAGGTCATTAGGTCGTGTTCGTGGGGATTCGGGAGCGGGGCCCCCTGAAGAAAATTGGCCCGCTGACTGTCCATCAGCGGGCCGTGATTCCTAAGCGCATGAAAAAGAAGGGGATGCCTTGTGGGCATCCCCTCCGAAGCACGGCCGGGGCAACCTCGGCCTCTGTTCCGACCCCGGCCGCTGGCACCAAACTCAGTGCATGAACGCCAAGTGCAGGCGGTCGTAAGGGAGGGCGTCGGCGCGGCGCTTGGTCTCGCGGTCGACGTACAGGTCCAGCGGGCGCGAGTACGGCACGCCCGCCAGCGCCGCCGCGTCGTCGAAGGTCTCGCAGCCGAAGGGAACGCCCACGCTGGCGGCACGCTCGGCCAGGGCGTCGATGACCTCGCAGCCCGTGCGCAGGGCGCACGCGAGGCCCGTGAGCGCGAGGGCCACCGGGTGGTGCGCGGGGTAGACGGCCTGCTTATTCATCGCCGCCCCCGATCAGGTCGCGGTCGATGGCCTGCTCGCGCAGGGCGAGCTGCACGGTGTTCAGCGGGTTCGACTTGCCGGAGTTCCACGAGCGGATTGCGACCAGGATGCCCTGCAGGCGCGCATCGCCCAGCTTGATGTACTCCTGCACCTTCAGGTAGTCGTCCAGCTTCATCGCGGCGGCGAGCTCGGCGGGGCCGACCGGGCGGTCCTTCGACGGCATGCGATCCAGCAGGCTCAGCAGCGCGGAAGCGAGGGGGATGTTCTGCGTGGCGACGGCGACCTGGGCCATGTGCCCGAGCTCGGCGGGGCCGGCGTAGGCGAGCTGGTGCAGGTACTCGGTGCGCTTGGGGTCGCCGAGGGCGGCGCGGGCCAGCACCTTGGCGGGACTGGAGTAGAACTCGCGCTGCGAGACGAGCTGGGCGTGAGGTGCACCCGCGTCCTTCAGCAGCTTGTCGAGCTCCTTGGCGGAGTTGTCCTTGATCTGGCGGACGGCGGCCACGGTCTCGCTCTGCGCGAAGCGGGCCTTGTCGGCGGCGTCGATACCGGCGGACTTCCAGCGGTTGGCGATGTCTGCCTTGCGCGAGGCCACGTCCTGGTTCAGGCGCTCGATGGCCTTGAGGGCGCGGGTGTGGATGGCGTCCAGGTTGGACGCGAGCTCGCCGATCTGTTGCGGGCTGAGCAGCGGGGAGACTTGGTTCAGGTTCATGGCTCGTTGGCTCCTATGAGGTTGAGGGTCCTCCGGTCGCCTTCGAGCGCGTCCCCAGCCGCGGGGTGGTCATGCGCGCCAATGCGCTGACCGGATGCTTTCAATGTGTCGTGGTGCGCTGGCCGAGAACGCCATCGTTCTTCGGCCGTGTTCCCCCGTTCGCTGCCGCCGTCGCGGTGGCTTGCGCGTCAAGGGCTTGGGGGCGTCTCGCCCGCTGATGGAGAGTCAGGCGTCCGCGTCGGGGTCCGCGCCCACGGGCCAGCCGCCCGCGCCGCCGCAGAGCGAGCAGAGCCTGACCGATACGACGTTGCCGCTGAAGTGGAAACGCTGGCAGCGCATGCACTTCACCCAGCCCACGCGCCTGATGACGCGGGGCGGGTCGAAGTTGGGGTCAAGGACGTTGGCGCGTCGCGCGCCGCCGTCGAGTGGCCACGGCGTCGGCTCGATGAGCGCCTTCGCCAGCAGGCAGTTCTCGGGGTCGTGGACCGCACGCTTGCCCGGCGTCGCGCCGAGCCAGCGGTAGTTCGGGAAGTTCGGGTTGTGGGTGCGCCGCTGCACCGTCGAGGTGGGCAGACCGAGCGCCTCCGCCGCCTGCCGGGCGCTGGGGTATCGCACCCCATCAACCTCGACGCCGACGGCGTGCCCGTTACTGCCCGCGGTTGACTGCGCCATGCTGGCGGCCTGCCTCGTACTCGTCCGACATCGCCTGCCATGCCTCGGCGTCGATGCGCGGGATCGGGCCGATGCAGGTCATCTCGCAACTGCGGGCGAGGGCATCGCGCCCGCCCATCGCTGCGACCGCCTTCGGTGCCGTCTCGTCGAAGGCGTCGAGGTTGCGGTCGATCTGCTCGGCGCGCAGCAGCGCCTCCTCGACGGTCAGCGTCTCACTCGTCATCGTCTTGCTCCTTGTTCGCGTGGTACTTGGAGAGAAGCCCCGTCAGCGCCTTGCGCTCGTCGGCCGACATGCGCAGCAGCGCCTCGGCGTCGAGGCCCGTGGAGTCCACCTTGACGCGCAGGCGGTCCGCCATCTGGTCGCCGTAGCGCCACTTGAGCAGGACCTCCATCAGTCGGTCGCTGTACTTGCGAACCGTCAGCGGGCGCTCCTCGCCGGTCGCGGGGTCGGCCACGGTCGAGACGCGGCCCTGGTGGATGACAGGCTCATCGACGCCGACGGCAGCACGCCGGTAGGCCTCTTCGAGCAGGCTGTCGAGCGCCACCTCGACGGCGGCCTCCCACTGCGTGCGGAACTCCAGGTCGTTGGCCTTGTGATAGAAGGCCGTCGAGCGCACGATCCCCGCAGCGGCTGCCGCCGCCTTGGGGCTTGCCGTGTCCTCCAGCACCGCGAGGAAGATCGCCTTCCTCTCCGGTGTGAAGGTGTTGGGGATAGATGGGCGGCTCACGTCTGTTCTCCGAAAAATGGCTTACGGAGTTATCGTGTCGTGCTTATGCGCGCAGGCACGCCATCGTTCTTTCAAGCGCATCAACGGCTTGGAGGGCCTTGGCCCTCGAATCGACGATCAGGGGGTGAGGCGGCCTGGAGTGTTGGCCTCGCGCGCGAAGGTCTCGGCGCAGCAGGTCGGACGCCTACCCGGCCACGTTTCCCGCATCGGTCGCCACGCCCGCAACGTCGGCCACGGTCGATCCACGCCGCGTCGGTGGTTCCGTGCATCGCACGACATCCTCAAGGGAGCATCAGAAGCTGTTCGCAAAGCTGTTCGCTATTTTTTCTTTATAAATCAATGCTTTATTTATCAATGAACAGCTTGAACAACATGAACAGCTTATTTCTCTCCTAAGACAAACCGTAGTACCTCCCTCATCTGGCAGGCGAGCGCACAGCGCATCGGTCGGGTCCGCACAGCGCCGAAAATCCTAAAACGATTTCGGAGCCGAAAAACGCGTTCATGCCGTTCGCCGATGCGTAAGCGCATGATCCGTAAAGCAAAACGAGCAAAAGAAAGCCGTTCGCCAAGTCGCTCGGCGAACGGCGTCGAAGCTGTTCTCCCTCAACTCCAGAGCTGCTTCGGGTCGGCCCCCACGATTGCCGCGAACCTGGCGCGAGCCTGGCCGAGGTCGGGGACCACGAACACGCGCCTGTCCTTACGGGCGCCGCTCCGGACCTGCCGCGAGGTCACGCCCACCTTGGTGAGCAACACCTTAGCGAGCCCTGGCAGCGGCCTCGGGTGCCGCGTGCGGTTGCGGGCGAACGAGAGGTAGCTGTCGTAGAGGTCGCCCTTGTCGAGCTCGACCTCGCCGCCCGACCAGTCCCTGTCCTCGTCGTAGCCGGGAAGCTCGCCCGCGTAGAGCAGCGAGTACCACCAGGAGAACTCGGGGTCCATGCCGCGCAGCTTCTGGTCGGCCAGCGCGCTGTTCTGCGGGATGTCGTTGCGCGGGTGCCATCCGTCGATGTCGCGGGCGAGCATGTCGTGCAGGAAGGCGGCGCGGCCTCCCTCGTCGAGCTGGCGATTCAGCGCGCGGAAGAAGTCGCGGTCGTCCTTGCGCGACTCGTTCACCTCGAACACCGCGAAGCGCCGCTCGCCGTCCAGGCCTGCGGGCACGACCCAGTCCGAGTTGGACGCCATCACGATGTGGATGAGGTTCTTGCCCATCACGGCGTCGCGGCCCTTGCCCTCGTAGGCGACCGTCGGCTCGGTCACGAGCGCCTTGAGCTTCGCCTCGCCCGCCTTGTCGCCCGCCCAGAATGCCTCGTCGGCGAACAGGCAGATGCAGTTCTGCAGGTGCGAGTTGAAGCGGCCCGTGATGTGCTCGGGCGAGCTGATGTGCAGGCCGTGCGGCCCCGCGAGTTGCTGGAGCACGCGGCCGAGCGTCCCCTTGCCGGTGCCCTTCGCGCCCTTGAAGGCGATCGCCACTTCTGCGGGCTCGGCCGGGCGCTGGAACATGGCGGCGATCCAGTTCAGCACGTAGCGGTATCCCCTCGGGTCGCTGTCGGTCAGCACCTCGCGGATGAGCTGGTCTAGCAGCGACCAGTCGCCGGGCTTCGGCTCGACGGCCCAGCCGCGCCACAGGTTCAGCCAGCCGTCATGGTCCCCCGACGGGTCGAAGATGACGCCCTTGTACTGGCGGCGCTTCGGGTGCTTGAGCCAGAACTGAGCCCGCGTCGTCGGCCGGTCGTTAATCTGCTCGACGAAGCTGTTGCAGTACAGGTTCTGGAAGTCCTCCTTGCTGGAGCGCTGGTAGAAGTGCCTGCCGAGCACCGGG
Organism: uncultured Thiobacillus sp.; assembly: GCA_964581195.1. GTDB lineage: Bacteria > Pseudomonadota > Gammaproteobacteria > Burkholderiales > Thiobacillaceae > PFJX01. The sequence goes on from CAZONS010000033.1 coordinate 13,428, forward strand.
TCGAACTCCTCGGTGAAGACGCGGAACTTGCCGTTCTCCATGACGACGCAGTGCTGGGCGTTCATCTCGTCCAGGACCGCTTCCTTGCCCTCGGCCTTCGGCGGCTCGCGCAGCGTCGTGTCGTCCACGCCCTGGCCGAGCTCGGCGGGGTCCTCCCACGCGTCGAAGTCGTCCTCGGGCTCCGCGCGCGCCACCTCGCCGCCGGCCGCCTGCACGACCTTGTGCAGATACTTGACCGTGATCGGACGCCCGCCGCGCGACGCGGTCGAGTGCAGCGAGTCCCAGCGCCTGCCGATGATCCAGGCGTCGTCCTGGTAGTCGGGGTCCTGCGTGCTCCAGTCGATGAACTCCTGGCGCCCCTCGCCGTCGGTCGCATGGTGGCAGGCCATCATGAGGTTGAGCCAGTCGCCGTGCTCCCTGAAGTCCTCGGGGTCGAGCTGCTCCAGGGTCTCCGCCAGCATCTCGGGGGTGAGCTCGCCGAACCCTGCGGCCTCGCCGTGGGCACGAACCGGGCGGCGCGCCATCGCCAGCAGCCTGTCCGGCATCGGGGGCGCCTCCTCGGGGAACGGCGCGAGGTCGTCCCACTCGTAGGGCCTACCGCACGGATGGATCGACCCCGGCGCGACGACCTGCCGCCCCTGGCTCTTGAACTCCAGGCCGGGGTAGTCCTCCAGGCTGTCGAGGAGCTGCACGTCGGCGGGCTTGCGGAAGTAGTAGTGGTGCCCGCCCGAGCCCGTGCGGACGTGCGGCGCCTGCGAGAGGTCCAGGCCCGCGTCGCGGACGAGCTCGGCCAGCGGGTCGCGGCCCTCGGGGAAGTTGCGGGGATCGACGTCGAGCACGACCCAGTTCGGCGGCAGGCGCACGCCCACGTTCAGGCCGGCGCGCCTCGCGCGCTCCAGCACCTCGCGGCTGTCGTAGTCCTTCGCCTGCCATGCCGGGTCGAGCGGCGACTTGCCACGCTGGCGGCCCCTCGCGTCGAGTGCGTTCCAGCGGTGCAGCGGGATCAGCGTGAGGCCCGCGCGGATAAGGCCCTCGACGTCGAACGATGGCGTAAGACCAGCTTGGGCCGGTGCATGATTGCTCTCGTGAGCTTCTGCATGCTCCATCTCCCTCCTGTAGGACTCTTTGCGCCCGCCTTGCCCGCGGGCGTTTTCTTTTGTCGCGTCCATGGTCAGCCCTCCGCCTTGGCGGTGCGGGCTGCGAGCAGCGCCATGGCCGCGCGCTGGACGCCTTCGCCCATCGGCTGCCCACTCATGTAGTCGCGCAGGTCGCCCAGGCGGTAGCGGATTAGCTTCGGCCCGACGCGGACGAATGCGGGGCCGCCGCCATTGCAGCGATACCAAGACAAGGTGTTGTACTTGAGGCGCAGGAAGGCGGAAGCCTCTTGGGCAGTCAGCAGCGCCTCGTCAGGAAGGGCGTGCAGTTCTGCCAGCTCTGCGGGGGTGAATTTCTTCGGTTCGTATGCCATCTCTGGTGCTCCAGGTCAGTCGTTGCGGCCGTGCCGCGGGAATGACTGCCTGCTGTGCGTCGCAGAGATGGACCCGATTCTCCCCGTCAGTCGGTGCCGGGGCGGG
>CAZONS010000033.1:15101-17555 GCA_964581195.1 uncultured Thiobacillus sp.
GCCTCGGTGCAGCCGGTTATGAAAGTTGGCTGCCTAGCGCGCTGGGACTCGTTAGTATTGGAATAACCAAGATGCATGCGATGGAGGCGCGGCGTCTGTCATCCCGGCGACTTGGCCAACATCCACAACAACCGCAAGGAGCACTCATGACAAGCATCGCCCGCGCGCTCGCGCTCTCATCGATCCTCGCCCTGACCGCACTCGCCGGCTGCTCGACCACCTCAGGCACAGGACCCAACGTAACCCGTAGCGGCTTCGACGGCGCGCGGGTCGTAGCCATCAATGGCCATGGCAACGCCTGCAAGGGCATGCTCTGCACCGGGCTAGGAGCGCACTGGAACTCCAAGACCCCGGCCGACGCGGTCCTCGTCGTCTACCTGTTCAACGACATCAAGGCCATCACCGGGGCCAAGCTGAACATCGACGGGCAGACCTACGACCTGACGACCATGCAGACCTTCACCAACTTCAACGAGCTGGGCGCCGCGACCAAGGAATCCCGCAAGGGCTTCATCGTGCCGCTGGACCTCGTCCGCAAGATCACGACGTCGCAGCGCACCTGGCTGCGGGTCCAGACCACTGGCGGCTACGCCGAGGACGCGGTCATCGACGGCCAGACCGACAGCAAGGCCTACCACGCGCTCAAGCGCTTCCTCACCGCAGTGGATCAGGGCCAGGGCTGACTTTGCCCCGTCGTGCGTAGAAAGGACCTCCCCATGAGGATGTCCTTTCGTTTCATCAGTCTGGGTAGCGCCACGCTCCGACAACCTATCAGGCGGCCTTCTTCTCGGGCTTGCCGTCGCAGAACTTGTGGATGTCGTAAGAGCTGCGAGCGTTGTCCCACCTGATTGATGCGATGGCATCGGCCCTTGAGGCCTGGAATCCCTCAAAGACAGTGCAGTAGTCCCGCAAAGCCTCGCGCGGCCAGTCCTTGCCGTAGGCCAGCCGGAGCGCCGCGAAGGCCTCGTAGCAGTCGCGCTCATGGCAGCCGGCCTCTGCTTGCTCGCAGCCCAGGTCGTCGATGACCCGCAGGCGCAACCCATAGGGCCCCTCGTAGGAATCTGCGAGGTCCTCGGGGTCCATGCGCTCGGCCATGCGCCAGGCAGACACGATCCGCACAGGATCGCCGTCTAGGAACTCGTCGCAGAGGGTCGTCAGGTGCTCGCGCGCCAGTTCATGGATGCCGGCGACTTTCGGGGATTCAGTGGTGCAGGTGTTCATGTTTTCTCTCCAAAGCAGGTTGATGGACGCCGGGCGTCCCCGGCTCATCGCGCGATGGAGAGAAGTTTCACGCGCCGGTCCAGTGCGCGTCCATAAACGATTGCAGGCGGCAGGGTTGCCGTGGAAGGTAGGAAGTTGCCGTTTTTCGGCATGTCGCGGGATCAGACGCCGCCGTGGCCGATGCGCTCCCAGGCCTCGCGGAACGGGTCCTGCTCGTAGTCGGTCGGTTGCAGCCAGAAGGACACCCGGCCGTCCTTCTCGCCCCGGTGGGCACGCTCGCGCACCTCAGACGGCAGGAGGATGAATGCGGATGGCGTGGGCGTGGCAACCTTGTTCACGATGACCCAGAAGTCGCCCATGATCTTGTCGAGGCTCGTGCCGAGCGGCACGGGGTTGCGCTTGCTCAGCGCCTTGACCTGGACGCCGACGAAGCGGGAGGCGTCGCGGCTGTAGGCGATGATGTCGACGCCGCGGGCGTTGCGGGCGGTCGGCATGACGTTCCACCCAAGCAGGGACAGGCGGTAGCAGCAGTAGTACAGCCCCACGTTGCCCGTGAGCTGGGGGTCTAAGGTCAGGTTACCGTTCCCGTTGTCTGCCATCGCTGCCGAGCCTCCATAGCAAAAGGGCCGCCCGAGTGGGCGGCCTTTCTACTTCAAGTGGTGCCGGCAAGAGGAGTCGAACCCCCGACCTTCGCATTACGAATGCGCTGCTCTACCAACTGAGCTATGCCGGCAAAAACCGAAACTTGTTCAAACCGTGTCTGTACTCCCTTGCCATCAGACTGCTGGCGGCCCGAAGGCCTTGCCGTGCTTAGCTCCGCGACCCGTCACCTTGACATCGCTGTCCCGATTACGAATCGGCAAGTGCACAGTATGCCATGATTTGAAATTAGATGGTCAACGGGCGCTTACAACAAGGGAAATCCGCGACCTAATGGCTCTACAGGGGCAAAGACGGCACGTCTGAACACAGCACTGTTTGGTGCAAAACCGTGTTCGTGCCGTGGCCCCGTAACTTGGAGCCAACACATGAAGTCGAAGATAACCCAGTCCCTCGTCGAGAGGGCCCCAGCCCCCGAGCGGGGCAAGTCCGTCCTCTACGCCGACAGCGAGATGCGCGGGTTCTACCTGATCGTCACGCCCACGAAGCGCAGCTTCTACGTCCAGTCCCTCGTCAACGGCAAGCAGGTCCGCACGAAGCTGGGTGACCACCCGGCGATGGACGCCAAGCAGG
>CAZONS010000034.1:0-17297 GCA_964581195.1 uncultured Thiobacillus sp.
CAGCACCGCCAGGCAGGCATCGACGATCTCGCCCAGGTTGTGCGGCGGAATGTTGGTCGCCATGCCGACCGCGATGCCGGACGAACCGTTGACCAGCAGATTGGGGAACTTGGCCGGCAGGATCAGCGGCTCGTGCTCGGAGCCGTCGTAGTTGGGGCCGAAGTCGATGGTTTCCTTGTCGATATCGGCGAGCAGTTCATGGGCGATCTTCGCCATGCGGATTTCGGTGTAACGCATCGCCGCCGCGTTGTCGCCGTCGACCGAACCGAAGTTGCCCTGGCCATCGACCAGCGGGTAGCGCAGGGAGAAGGTCTGCGCCATGCGGACGATGGTGTCGTACACCGCCGTGTCGCCGTGCGGGTGGTACTTACCGATCACGTCGCCGACCACGCGCGCCGACTTCTTGTATGCCTTGTTCCAGTCGTTGTTCAACTCGTGCATCGCGTACAGCACGCGGCGGTGCACCGGCTTGAGGCCATCCCGCACATCCGGCAGGGCGCGGCCGACGATCACGCTCATGGCGTAATCGAGGTAGGACCGGCGCATTTCCTCTTCCAGGCTGACGGGCAGGGTTTCTTTGGCGAACTGGTTTTCCATTGCGGGGCGTCTTCTCGGCGTTGTTCTGTGAGTCACAAAACGTCAAGCGTTTTGTTTTTACTGGAAAAAGCTGCGGGATTTTAGCACGGCGAGCCCTCTTTTCCCGGCGCTTTCAGGCCGGAAAAAGGGAGGCATGACCCGACCAGGCGCGCGCCGCCGGACTCAGTCCGACGGCACCCCCCAGCCCAGTTCCCGATGCACCGCCAGATGGCGTGGCGTCCAGGAATGCGGCGTCTTGCGCACGAAGTGGTGGCGGGCGACGTGGTAGCTGGGGTCGAAGCCAAAGAAATTGCGCTGCATGTGACGCAATTCCTCGGCGCGATACGCCTCCAGCGGCCTGACCGCCTCATCGGCGGCGCGACGGGCGCGCCTGGCGGCGAGTGCGTCGACGAAGCCGACCCCGGCCAGGGCCTCGGCGCGCGCGCGGACCCGGGTCATGAAGTCGTCTCCATCCTCCCCGAAGCAGTCATCGAGAAAACCGATCCGCGCCGCCTCCGACGCGCCCAGGGGCAGACGGTTGCGCATGATGGCCGTGGCCCGCTCCGGACCGACCCGGCGCGGCAGCAGATAGCTCCAGTACTCCGAGCCATGGAGGTTGCCCATGTTCTTGTAGTGCGGGTTGAGGACCACCCCGCGCCGCGCCCAGACGAGATCCGCCGCCAGGGCGAGGAAGGCGCCGCCGGCGCCGGCGTTGCCGCGCAGGGCGCTGACAGTGAGATGGCTATCCGTGGTGATGATCGCCCGGCAGAGATCGTCCATGGCGTTGATGTTGCGCCAGGACGCGTCGGATGGACTGGCCGCCGCCTCGATGCGATTGAGGTCGAGGCCGTTGCTGAAGAAGTCCTCACCGCCGAGCAGGACGATGACCCGGGTCGGCCGCGCCGTCGCCGCCTCATACGCCGCCAGCAGGCGCACACAAGCGTCCGCGCTCATGGCGCCGTTGTAGAAGTCGAAGTGGAGATAGCCGATGGCGCCGGATTCCTCGTAGCGGATTTCCGGGGTGTCATTAATCCCCCCTGCCCCGCCCTTGTGGGGGGGATTTTCCGACGCATCCAGCGCCACCAACGCCAGCGCCTCCGGCAGCGCCAAAATCACGGGTAGCTTGATCCCACCGTCCACCCGGGCATGCCCGACCCACACCGCGCCATCCGTGGTGGCCCGTACCACACCCTGCCCCACCCGGCCCAGCAGCGCGCCAGGCGCACCCTGGGCGGGGTAGGCGCGGGCATTGAAGCACTGGCAGTCCCGGCCGAACAGGTGGTCGCGCACCCCGGGGAAACCGTCGCCGCTGTTGATCTTGGCCAGCACGCGATGGGTGTCGTCGCGCGCCCAGTCGATGGCGCGGTCGGCCTGTTTCATCAAGGCATGCATGGGCCGCAAGGGCAGTGCCAGCGGCCGCCAGGTTCCCGCCTGATACTCGGGCAGTCGCTCGACGGCGGCCCGGACCGCGCGCACCGCCGCCTCGGTGACCTCGTTGCGGTAGAGGCTGGACTTCTTTGCCCGCCGCATGGGGAAGGTTTCCGCGGCCCACACCGGCCCGGCATCCATTTCCGCCTCGGCTTGCAGGACGGTGACGCCCCACTCCCGCTCGCCGTTGAGGATCGCCCAGTCCAGCGCCGAGGGGCCGCGATCGCCGGCGATACCGGGATGCACGATCAGGCAGACATGCTCGCGCCAGATCGGCTCCGGAATCGCCCGGCGCAGATAGGGCGCCAGGATCAGATGCGGCCGGAACAGGTCCACCGCCTCGATCGTGACACTGTCGTTGATGTCGAATTCCACGGACACCTGGTGACCGAGGGCGGTGAGTTCGACGTAAAGGCGCTGGGTCAGGCTGTTGAAGGCATGGGTGAGGAAGAGGATGCGCATGGCTCAGCAGATCCTCGGCAACTGCTCGCCGGAGAGCCAGTCCACCATGCGCCGGCCGCCGAACTTCGTCTTCATCTGGACGAAGCCGTTGGCATCCTCCACCACCCGACCGATGATCGCGGCCGCTTGTCCCAGCGGGTGCGCGCGCATGGCGGCAAGCAGCGTGTCGGCGTCCTCGGCGGCGCAGATGGCGATGAGCTTGCCTTCGTTGGCGATGTTGAGCGGGTCGAGGCCGAGCAGTTCACAGGCGGCCTCGACCTCGGGCTTGACCGGGATGGCGGCTTCTTCCAGGTGGAAGCCGACGCCGGACTGTTGGGCGATCTCGTTGACCGTCGCCGCCACGCCGCCGCGGGTCGGGTCGCGCATCACCCGCAGGGCGGCGCCGGAAGCCAGCATGGCGGCGGCGAGACCATTGAGCGCGGCGGTATCGGAGAGGATGGGCGCGTCGAAGGACAGGTTCTCGCGCTGGCTCATGATCGCCACGCCATGGTCGCCGATGCTGCCGGACACCAGCAGCACATCGCCCGGCCGCGCCAGATCGCCGGAGAGATGCACGCCCTCGGGCAGAAAGCCGATGCCGGTGGTGGTGATGAAGACGCCATCGCCCTTGCCCTGCTCCACCACCTTGGTGTCGCCAGCCACCAGCTTGACCCCGGCCTCCTTCGCCGCCCGCGCCATCGACTCGACGATGCGCGCCAGGTCGGCCAGGGGGAAGCCTTCCTCGAGGATGAAGCCGGCGGTGAGATAGAGCGGCGTGGCGCCCATCACCGCGACATCGTTGACCGTGCCATGCACCGACAGCCCGCCGATGTCGCCGCCGGGAAAGAACAGCGGCGAGACGACATGGCTGTCGGTGGACACCACCAGGCGGCCATTGCCCGGCGGCAGGCAGGTGCCGTCGTTGCCCTGGGCGAGGAATTCGTTGCCGAGGTGTTTGGCGAACAGGTCGGTTATGAGTTGCACCATCGCCCGACCGCCGCCGCCGTGGCTCATGTCGACGCGGCCATGCTTCAGGTCCAGGGGGCGGGTGTAGCCTTTTTTCACTTCAGCCATGAATGTCTTTCAGTAAGCGCCGGTTGGAATTCCGGCTTGTTTCATGAATCCGCCATCAGGCGGGTCGTGTATCGATAAGCCAGCGCCGCAACAGCCAGGCCAAGGCCCCCAGCATCAGGCTCCCGCCGAGGAAGGCGGTGAATCCGGCGATGCGGGTGTCGGATTCCAGCACGCCCCAGCGGCTGAAGATCTCGGTCCAGTCGTGCTCGCCGCCACCCACCAGAGGGAGCAACCGGGAACGGGCGTCGGCCATGTAGCGGGCGACGTTGAGCAGGCTCTCACCCAGCCAGACCAGGCCGAAGGCCAGGCCCACCGGCTCGCCGCGACGGCGGAAGTGGACGGCGACCAGGACCGGGAACAGCAACTGGAACAGGGTGCCGCCGTAGACCGAGAGAGAACCGGAGAGCAGGCCGACGATGGGATGGCCAGCCTCGTGGATGACCAGATTGGCGCTGTCCAGGATCGGCACCCAGCCCTCTCCGGACTTCAGGCGGGCGAAGACGATGTAGAGCGTGAACGCGGCGACCCCGAGGAAGCCCGCCAGGGTCACGGGGCGCGCGGGGTTGGGGGTGTTGCGCGGGCTGGAAGCCCGCGCAACATTATTTGTAGCGGCCATAGCTGTAGTGCGCCGCGCAGGCGCCCTCGCTGGACACCATGCAGGAACCCATCGGGTTCTCCGGGGTGCAGACGGTGCCGAAGATCTTGCAGTCGGTGGGCTGCTTGACCCCGCGCAGTATCGCCCCGCATTCGCAGGCCTTGTTGTCGGCCACCGGCCGGTATTCCAGGTTGAAGCGGCGCTCGGCGTCGAACTCGGCAAAGCGCTCGCGAATCTTCAGCGCCGAATACGGCACTTCGCCGAGGCCGCGCCACTCGAAGCCGCGGCGCAGTTCGAACACTTCCGAGACCAGGTTCTGCGCCTTCTCGTTGCCTTCCGGGGTGACCGCGCGGGTGAACTCGTTTTCCACCGTCGCCCGGCCTTCGTTGACCTGGCGCACCAGCATCAGGATGGCCTGCATCACGTCGAGCGGCTCGAAGCCGGCGATGACCACCGGCTTGCGGTATTCCTCGGCGAAGAACGCATAGGGCCGGCTGCCGATCACCGTGGAGACGTGGGCCGGGCCGATGAAGCCGTCCAGCGGCACGGTGCCCAGCTCGCGCACCTCCGGCGATTCCAGGATGTTCATGATCGCCGAGGGGGTCAGCACATGGCAGCAGAGCACGCTGAAGTTCTTCAGCCCCTCCGCCTCGGCCAGCTTGATCGCCACGGCGGTCGGTGGCGTCGTGGTCTCGAAGCCGATGGCGAAGAACACCACTTCCCTGCCCGGATTGTCGCGGGCGATCTTCAGCGCGTCGGTGACCGCGTAGACCATGCGGATGTCCCCGCCCCGCGCCTTGGCCTTCATCAGCGACAGACCATTGGAAGCCGGCACCCGCACGGTGTCGGCATAGGTGCAGAGGATGGCGCCGTCTTCCAGCGCCAGCTTGATCGCCAGATCGATGCGGCCGATCGGCAGCACGCACACCGGACAACCGGGGCCGTGGATCATGCGCACGTTGGCCGGCAACAGGTCGGGCACGCCGTAGCGGGAGATGGCGTGGGTGTGGCCGCCGCAGAACTCCATGAAGTGGTAGCGGCGGTCCGGGCGCACCTCGGCGGCGATGGCTGCCGCCAGGCCTTGCGCCACGCCACCGTCGCGGAATTCGTCGACGTATTTCATGCGCCGATCGCCTGTTCCATGAGCCCGGCCTCGGCCATCAGCGCCAGGGTCTTCTCGGCTTCCTCCGGATCGAGCCGGGTCAGCGCGTAGCCGACGTGGACGATGACGTAATCGCCCACCGCCACGTCCTCGACCAGGGCCAGGGAGACATCCTTGCGGACACCGCCGAGATCGACGATGGCGACATCGTTGTCGTGGAGTTCCACCACGCGGGCGGGAATGGCGAGACACATGGTTTGTAACCTCAGGAAATATGCCGCATTGCAACCCAGGCCTGCCCCAGGCTCAAGCCCCCATCGTTGGGCGGCACCTGGCGGGCGGACAAAACAGTGTAGCCGCGCCCGCCCAACAAGCGGGTCAGATCGCGGGAAAGCAGGTGGTTCAGAAAACAGCCGCCGCCCAGGGCGACGCTGGTCAGACCCTCGCGAGCGGCCGCGCGTTCCACCCAGTCGGCCAGGGCATGGGCCAGGGTGGCATGGAACAGCGCCGCGCCGTGGGCGGCATCCGCTTCGTCGGCGAGGCGGGCGAGCAGGGGCAGCAGGTCGAGGCGGCCATCATCCCGCGGCACGTAGCCATCGGCCATTGGCGACACCGGCCCCGCGCGTTCCGCCAGGCCTTCCAGCAGCATCGCCGCCTGGCCCTCGTAGGCCATCACCTCGCGGGCGCCGAGCAGGCCTGCCGCCGCGTCGAAGCAGCGACCGAGGCTGCTGCTCGGCGGGCAGTTCAAGCCCCGTTCCAGCACCTGCTGGAGGTGCGCCGCCGCGCGTTGTTTCGGGAAGCGGTGGGCGATCTCGTCGCCGCGCCCGAGCCGGTGCAGGGCCGCCGCCGCCATCCGCCAGGGCTCCTTCGCCGCCGTGTCCCCGCCCGGCAGGGGCAGCGGCGCGAGATGCCCGAGACGAACGCAGCCGGCGCCATCCAGCCGCAACAACTCGCCGCCCCAGGCGGCGCCGTCGTCACCCAGGCCCACCCCATCCAGGGCCAGGCCCAGAAGCGGGCCATCATGACCGTGTTCCGCCGCCACGGCGGCGATATGGGCGTGGTGGTGCTGCACCGCGACGGCCGGCACCCCCCATTGCCCGGCCAGTTCCACGGCGTGGCGGCTGGCGAAGAAATCCGGATGCAGGTCGTGGGCGACGGCTTGCGGTCGAACCCGCAGGAGGTCGAGCAGATGCTCGACGACCTCGATCAGCATGGCGCAGGTGGCCGCGTTGTCGAGGCCGCCGATGTGCTGCGAGACGAAGGCCTCGTCGCCGCGCGTGACACAGATCGTGTTCTTCAGATAGCCGCCCAGGGCCAGCACCGGCGGCCCGGCGCGCGGCAGGCGGATGGCGCGCGGGGTATGGCCGCGGGCGCGGCGGATGAAGGAAAAATGTACCGCCGAGTCGTAGGGTGCGCCGCGCGCGGCGCACCCTACTGGATGCTCGACGACGCGCAACACCGAGTCGTCACACCGCGCCACGATCTCCCGGTCATGCAGCAACAGCGCGTCGGCGATCCCGGTCAGGCGCGCCAGCGCCTCGTCGTTGCCGATCACCAACGGCTCGCCGCCGGGGTTGGCGCTGGTCATCACCAGCAGCGGGGACCGCGGCTGTTCCATCCAGTCCGTCCCGGCCGGCCGGCCGGCCGCCTCGTGGAACAGCAGCCAGTGGATCGGCGTGTAGGGCAGCATCACCCCCAGCCAGGCCAGACCCGGGGCGATGCCGGGCAGGGCGGCGTCGGCGCCGGGCCGCTTGCGCAGCAGGACGATGGGCCGCTCCGGCGATTGCAGCAGCGCGGCCTCCGCCGCGCCGATATCCACCAGATCGGCGAGGGAAGCCAGATTGGCCGCCATCACCGCGAACGGCTTTTCCTCGCGGTTCTTGCGCTCGCGCAGGCGTTGCACGGCTTCGGCGTCGCGCGCGTCGCAGGCCAGGTGGAAGCCGCCGAGGCCCTTGATCGCGACGATTTGACCTGCTTGCAGGCGGCTCAAGGTATTGGCGATGGCGTCGTGCTGTAGCGCCGGCATCCCTGCCGGCGTCTTTGAAAACAGCCGGCTGGAAGTCGGCGCTACAAGGTCGGCCACCCACAACCTCGGACCGCACACCGGGCACGCCGTCGGTTCCGCGTGAAACCGCCGGTTCGCCGGGTCGCGGTATTCCCTTTCGCAGTCCGGGCACAGCGGGAACGCCGCCATGCTGGTGCGGGCGCGGTCGTAGGGCAGGCTTTGGGTCAGGGTGTAGCGCGGGCCGCAGTGGGTGCAGTTGATGAAGGCGTAGCGCCAGCGCCGGTCGGCCGGATCGAACAGTTCCGCCAGGCAATCCGGACAGGTGGCGGTATCCGGCCCGATCAGGGTGGCCGCCTCGCCGGCGCCGCTGTCGACGATGTGGAACGCGTCGAACGCCCCCGTGGCCGGGGCATCCACCCAGGTCAACTCGCGCACCCGCGCCAGCGGCGGCAGTTCCAGCGGCAGGCGGCGGGTGAAGGCATCGACCGCTTCAACGTCGCCCTCCAGCAGGATCTCCACCCCGGCGGCATCGTTGCGCACCCAGCCGGTCAGCTTCAGTTCCGTCGCCAGATGCCAGACCGTCGGCCGGAAACCGACCCCCTGGACGATGCCGGTGGCTCGGATGCGGCGCTGCGACATCACCCCTTCGCCGCCAGCCTCGCCTCCAGCTCCGCGATCCGCTTCTTCAGCAGGTTGACGTTCTGCTGCCGCGCGGCGATGGCGACGTCGACGCCTTCGGTGAGCCAGGCGAGCCAGCGTTCCATGCCTTCACCGGTGGTGGCGGAGACCTTCAGCACTTCCAGCTTCGGATTGATGCGGTGGGCGTATTCGATGCACTTGTCCACGTCGAAATCCAGGTGCGGCAGCAGGTCGACCTTGTTGAGGATCATCAGGTCGGCGGCGTGGAACATGTCCGGGTATTTCAGCGGCTTGTCCTCGCCCTCGGTCACCGAGAGGATCACCACCTTGTGCGCCTCGCCCAGGTCGAAGGCGGAGGGGCAGACCAGGTTGCCGACGTTCTCGATCATCAACAGGCCATCGTCGGGCAGACTGAGACGTTCCAGGGCGTGGCCGACCATGTGGGCGTCGAGGTGGCAGCCCTTGCCGGTGTTGACCTGGATCGCGGGCGCCCCGGTGGCGCGGATGCGGTCGGCGTCATTGCTGGTCTGCTGGTCGCCCTCGACGACGCCGACCGGCAGGCGGCCGGCCAGCGCGGTGATGGTCTTCACCAGCAGGGTGGTCTTGCCGGAGCCCGGACTGGACACCAGGTTGACCGCGAACAGGCCGTGCTCGGCGAAATACTGCCGGTTCTCGGCGGCATAGGCGTTGTTCTTGCCGAGGATGTCCTGCTCGATCCGCACCATCCGCGCCTGGCTCATGCCCGGCGCGTGGGCGTGGGCGGGGCCGAGGCCGTAGTGCAGTTCGCCCTTGTGCTCGTGGTAGTGCGGCGCGCCGGCTTCGTGCAGGGGGTCGTGGCCGTGGTCATGCCCGGTGTGGGCGTGGCTGTGCTCATGCGGGTGCGGATGGCTGTGCGTGGTGCCGTCGGCATGGGTGTGTTCATGCGCGTGTTCATGCGCGTGCCCGTGCTCATGGGGATGGTCATGCGCGTGCCCGTGCTCATGCCCCTCGATCCTGGTTTCGCCCTGGCCGCAGCCGCAAACTGTACACATGGTCGTTACTCCTGTTATTCAACAAGCAGGTCCTTGACCCGCATTTCCGTGCCGCCGGTGGCCTGCACCTGGTAGCTGCCGCATTTCGGGCAGGCGTCGTACAGCGCGGTCACTTCGATCGTCTCGCCGCAGGCCAGGCAGAAACCCTGGCCGGGCAGGCGTTCCAGTTCGACCCGGGCGCCGTCGGCGACGCCGCCCTTGAACACCACATCCAGACAAAAAGTCAGCGCCTCCGGTTCCACCCCGGAGAGCGCGCCGATCTCCAGGCGCACTTCGGTCACCCGTTGGAAACCCTGCTTGGCGGCGGCCTCCTCGACGATCTGGAGGATGCCTTCGGCCAGGGACATTTCATGCATCTTCAACCTCGATTCCGTAAGCGACACAGGGGTCCAGGGACTGCGCGACCAGCCGCGCCCGGGCGGCCAGATCGGCCCCCGGCGCCAGGCTGGACAACGCCTGGCACAGCGGACCGGCGGGATGAAAGTTCCATTCGGTGGGGGCGACGATGCGGTATTGATCCACTTTGTCCGCGATCCTGCCCGCGCTTTTTTCCACATCCAGCCGCGCCACATGCAGGAGCAGGCCGCGCGAGGTTTCCACCGCCGCCACGCCGGTATTGTCGCCCAGGGACCAGGCCCGGACCAGCGCCGGACCGTTGCCACCAAGGCCGGCGGGCAGCGCCGCCAGTTCCAGCAGCCGCGCCAGCAGGCGGGCGCCGGCACCGCGGCCGCGGCGGGCGATCCAGGCGGCAAACAAGGGTTGCGTGTGGGCGCGGGCGATGGCGCCGGTCTCGGCGGGCTCGCCGCGCCACAGCGGCTGGCCGCAGAACGCGGGGGTATCGAGGGCGAGCCTGGCGAGGCTCGCGACGGTCGCCTGGTCGAGTTGCGGCAGCGCGGGCAGCAGCCCGGCCTGGCTGACGCCGAGGTCGGCGCCCTCCCCCAGTTCGGCGAACAGGCGCGCGGTCGGGGTGGCGCCTTCGCGGCGCCAGGCATCGAAGCCTTCCAGATCGCGCGTCAGCCAGGCCTCGGCCGGTTCGCCCAGCAGAGTGTCGCGCAGCAACGCATCCAGGGTCGCGGCGAAACCCGCCGGATCGCCGGCGGCCTGGCGCAGACGCTGCACGGCGGCCATGTCCGGCGCGAGGCCCAGGGCCGCGCCCGCCTGTTGCGGCCAGTCGAGCAGCAGCCGCCAGGCATGTTCCTGGGCCAGTTCCAGGGCCACGGCGAGCGCGCGCGCGCGGCTCGCGCCGGCTTCGGCCACCTGTCCCGCCGCCGCCGCGCAGGCGGCCTCGCAGGCCACCCGCTGCGCCTTGCCGCAGAGGCTGAAGAGCAGGCCGGCGAGATGCGCGGCCTCGGCCGGCGCGCGGCCGCCCAGGAGTTTCTGCGCCAGTTGCGGCCGGGTGGAGCGGATGCGCACCGCGCCGGACGCCAGGGTGATGTCGATGCGGCCTTCGAGGTTCATGTGGCTTGCCTCGCCAGGGGGAGACGGAGAACGAACTCGGCGCCGCCCTCCGGCAGATTGTTCGCGGCCAGGCTGCCGCCGTGGCGCTCGACGATGCCGTAGCTGATCGCCAGCCCCAGGCCGGTGCCCTTGCCCACCGGCTTGGTGGTGAAGAAGGGTTCGAACAGGTGCGGCAGGTGCTCCTCGGGGATGCCGGGGCCGTTGTCGCGGAAGCTCACCTCGACCTGGTCGCCCTCCCGCCGCGCGGCGATCTCCAGGCGGGGATGCGCCGCTTCTGTGCTGGCGTCGCGGGCGTTCTGCACCAGATTCATCACCACCTGCTGCATCTGCCCCGGCGAGCCCACGACATTGACGCCCTCCGGCAGGCGGGTCTCGACCTTGAACCGGTCCGCCGTCGAGCGGGTGACCCAGTGCACCGCCTGCTCGATGACCTGGCTGAGGTTGAACGGCTGGCTCTCGTTGCGGTCGACGGCGGAGAAGCGCTTGAGGCTGTCGACGATGTCGCGGGTGCGCTCGGCGCCCTCCACCGTGCCCTCGATCAGCGGCGGCAGGTCTTCCAGCAGGCGGTCGATGCGCAGATCGCGGCGCAGCGCTTCCAGGTCCGGCCTGGGCGCGCCGGCATGGATGGCGGCGAGATAGGTTTCCAGGCGCTGGGCATAGCGGTGCAGGGCGTGGGCGTTGCCGAGGACGAAGCTGATCGGGTTGTTCAGTTCATGCGCCACCCCCGCCACCAGCCGCCCCAGCGAGGCCATCTTTTCCGAGTGCAGCAACTGCTGCTGGGTGCGCTTGAGATCCTCGTGCGCCTCGCGCAGGGCCTGGTAGGCGCGGCGCAGCTCGCCCACCGGGCGGCCGGTGATGACCATGCCGACCCGCGCGCCCTGGTGGTTGAAGCGCGGCGTGCAGTTGAGCGACACCGGCACGGCGGCGCCGTCGCCGCCGCGCAGGGCCAGCTCGCAGTCGGCCAGGCCCTTCATCCCGTGGCCCGCGAACAGGGCCTCGGCGCTGGCGCGGGCGGCGGCATCGGCGAACAGATCGAACAGCGGGGTGCCGATCAGCTCCTCCTCGCGCTTGCCGGAGAACGCCACCAGGGCGTGGTTGACCACCTCGATGCGGGCATCGCGGTCGCACACCAGCAGGATGTCGGACATCGAGGCCAGCACCGAGAACACGAACTGCTGTGATTCCTCCAGCGCCGCGTTCTTCTCTTCCAGGGCGACCTCGTACTGGAGCAGGTCGTTATAGACCTCGTCCATCTTCTGGATGACCTCGATCCAGGCGTCCTCGCCGAGGCCGTGCGGGCCTTCGGCCAGATGAGGGGGGGCCAGGTGCTTGCCGGGCTGCATGGCCATCCTCAGTGCACCGTGCAGACCATGCACGGGTCGAACGAGCGCACCACGTGCTGCACCGTCACCGGCATCGGCTCGGCCGGGTCGACTTCCAGCCCCGCCAGCGCCCGTTCCAGGGCGCCGGGCACACCGGCGGCGTCGCGCGGCGAGAAGTTCCAGGTGGTGGGGGCGATGATCTGGTAGCGCTCGATGCGGCCGTGGCGCACGCCCAGCCAGTGACCGAGGGCGCCGCGCGCCGCCTCGACCAGGCCGACGCCGGTGCCTTCCTCGGGCAGTTCCGCATGCAGGCACCAGGGCTCGCCGGGCACCAGTTCGCGCGCCCAGCGTTCCATCTCCGGCACCACCCGCGCCAGTTCCAGCAGCCGCGCCAGCACCCGGGCCAGAACGCTGCCGCCGCGCGCCACCACCAGTTCGCGGATCAGGGGCTGTCCGGCCAGCATCTGCCGCGCCAGGGCGCCGGTCTCCATGACCCGGCCGCCGTAACGCGGCGCCTTGCACCAGGTGTAGGCCCCGGTCTTGTCGGCCAGCGGCCGGCTGATCTCCCCCCCCGGCTCGGAAAAAACGCCCGAACCGGCCGGCGACTGGGTGCCTCCGCTCATCCAGGCATGGCTGACATCCTCTTCGATGGCGGCGGCATCGAAGGTCGCCGCCGCGCCGTCCCAGACCCCGGCGGCAAACAGGCCGTAGGCGCCATGGCTGAGGAAGCGGTCCGTGGCGCGACCAAGACGGTCGAGGCCGAGGTCGTCGGCCGCATCGAGAAACAGCGCCAGGTCGCCCTGGCGACCGTCGCGCCAGCGCGCCAGCGCCGCCAGGCCGTCGAGGCCGGCCACGGTTTCCAGCGCATCGCCGAAGGTATGCCGTTCCAGGTAGCGGCGGAAACCGCGCAGCAGCGTGATCAGACGCAGGATGTCCGCCTTCTCCAGCGGCCGCGCGCTGCCGCCCGGTTGCAGGCTGAGGCTGTGCGGCCACTTGCCCGCCATCAGCCCCATCAGGTGCATGAACTCGGCGCGGGCCGGCAACATGGCCGCCGCCGCGCTGCCCGCCACCGCCTTGAAACGGGCCTCGACCACGTTGAACCAGGGCCGCGCGCGATAGGCCGGGCGGGCGAAGTCCGGCATGAAGAACAGATAGAAATGCGTCAGATGATCGGCCAGGTTCTCGCAGGCGGTAACCAGGCGTTCCGCCAGCAGGCCGTTCGGCGGCGGCGCCAAGCCCATGAGATCGCGCAGCGCGGCGGCGGCGGCGGCGCTCTGCGACACCGAGCAGATGCCGCAGATGCGCGGCACGATGACCAGCGCGTCGAGCGGATGCTTGCCCGGCAGCATCTCCTCGAAACCGCGATACAGGGGTGAATTCACCCGCGCGGCGGCGACGCGGCCGTCGACCAGGTCGAGATGCACTTCGAGATCGCCTTCGACGCGGTTGAAGGGGCCGAGGATGCGCGTGGTCATATCCCGCCTCTCATTTCAGCCCCGTCCTGCGCGGCACCGGCGGCACCACCGTGTGGTCCGCCACGGCGTTCTCCCGCACCCGCTTCGGCGTCGCGGATTTCGACAGGGCGGCGAGGGCGACGAACCAGGCTTTCGGCATGTCGGTGGGCAGGCCGATGGGAATGCCCGCCACCTTGGGCGTCTCCGCGAAGGGGTGGCCGGGCGACTCGAAGCGCGGCTCGGTGCAGGAGACGCAGGCATAGCCGCCGCGCAGGCAGGAGCCCTCGCCGTTCCACAGCCGGGTGTTGCAATCGGCGTGCGCCTGGGTGCCCTTGCAGCCCATGTTTTCCATCATGCAGCCCTGATCGGAGGCTTTCTCGGCGCTGGCCTTGAACTCGTAGAACTCGTTGCGCGGGCAGCCGTGGTGGACCAGGTGGTCGGCATAGAAGCGCGGCCGGTTGAACGGGTCGAGGTCGACTTCCGAGAAGCGCTCCAGGGCCAGCGCCAGCAGGGTGTCCAGCACCCAGCCGGGATGGGTGGGGCAACCGGCGACGTTGACCACCGGCAGGCCGGAACCGGCGCGGAAGCGCGGGCCGAGCAGGCCGCCGGGATGCTCGCCGTCGTATTGCAGGCCCACCGCCCCACCCGGATTGCCGCCGCCGGCGGTGATCCCGCCGAACGCCGCGCAGGTCCCCACCGCCAGGACATGGCGGGCGCGGGCGGCCAGGTCGAGCACCCAGGACATCATCGGCCGGCCACTGCCGGAGAGCATGTGGAAGCGGCCGCTGCCGTGCGGGCCGGTCATGATCGAACCCTCGACGCAGAGGATGTCCAGCCGCTCGCGCCCCTCGGCGCAGGCCGCCAGGAGCGCCAGCGCCTCGCCGCCGCTTTCCTGGCTGAGACTGGGATGCCAGAGGAGACGGATGCCGGCCTCCGCCAGCAGGGTGAACAGGTCCGGATGCTCGGCGTTGAGCAGCGACAGGGTGCAGCCGCCGCAGCCACCGGATTGCAGCCAGAGGAGGTTGAGGGATGGAGCGGACATGGTAGTTCGACCCACCTTACCCATTCATGAAATCGTCAAGTCTGGACATTGCCCGTGCCAAGCTGGGAGCGGATTCACGGGCCAGATCCGGCTTCCATGCCGATTGCACGAACTCGCTCAATCTCACGTTGTAGAGTGGGCCGATACAAGCTGCCGAGCCCTGCTCCGGCACCAACTCCTGTGCCAATCGCCGGCTGCGGCTCTTGCGCGCCAGATTCAGCAACGTCCGCTTTGGGTCCGGCTCTGCCTCCGGCGCCAGCGGGATTTTGTTGGGCGCGACCTGGAGAAAATTCGCGATGCCATGTCTGTCCGCCAATAGCCATGCCTCCACCTCGCGCACGGCGATACGCAACAAGAGGCGCGCGGGCAGTTTTCCCACTCCCCAGTCCTTGATCAACGACGGAGGGCAGGAATACCTGTCCAAGTCGGTCAGGACAAGATGTGGCAGGACATGGCTGGCGGATTTGAATTTCGCAATGCTCTTCCGGAGTTGATCGTTACCGCGCGTATTGATTTCCCTGGATACGACAAACCGGCCCGATTCCGCCGCCAGCCTGCGCAACACGGAGCAACTGAGTTCATCTTCGGCCGCGACCAGCAAGGGCTGGAAACTCATGGCCGAAACAGTGAAAGCTGGTTCACCTGGGCCGGTCTCACCTTGGGCAGCATGGTTTCGGCGATGGAATAACCGGCGGCGATCAGCGCTTTGTCTTCCTCGCTGGACTCGACCGCGTGGGTGCCGTCACGCGTCGTTTCCAGACGGATGACTTCACGCGGATCGATTGATTTTTCCTGGAGCAGCGCCTCGCTATGCGTAGTGATGAACACCTGGCGGCGGTATTTGGCCTGCCGCTGCATTCGCCAGATCAGCGGATGGATACGTCGCACGATGTCTTCGTTAAGAGACAGCTCCGGCTCTTCCAGCAGCAGCAGGGAATTGCCTTCGAGCAGGCTCCACATGATGCCCAACAGCCGCAGGGTGCCATCTGAGAATTGATCTTCGCGCTGCCAACCGGCGTCAGGCCTCCAGTGCTCATACAGCGCCTCGAGATGCGGAGTACCGGTGGTCTTGTCACGCACGAAACGCAGGTTGCGCATGTTCGGCACGCAGACCCTCAGGACTTCCTCGATCTTGGCCAATCTGGCGTGGCTGGTTTTCTCGGGCGTCTTCGCGATCCGTTCCAGGAAAGCCTGACCGAATGGGTCATCCTCCAGTCGGTAACCGCCCAGTTGCTCGGCGTGCTTGAGCAACTGGGGAACCAGATGCAGATAGGTGATAGAAGCCAGGAAATCCGCGACTTCGCGGAAGTCCCGATTGGTGTTGATCTGCTCCAGGTGGGTCTGGGTACGGCGGTCGATATCGGTCTTGTCATCGGGGTCCGGGCGATCGAGCAATAGCTTGCCCGTGCGCAAGTCTTCAACCCGTTCCTTGCTGACCAGCAAGCGTTGCTGTCCTTTACCCTCGCTGCGAAAGGCCAGCGTATAGCGCCAGAGCGGGTCTTCATCGGCTCGTTCCGAGAGGTCCAACTCGATGGAGACCTCAGGATCGCTTCTCGCCAGAAGACAGCGCAATTTGGTGATGCCGCCACGATCCTTGACCGCTTTCTGCAGCCCTCCACCCTCGGGCTTGGCCACATCACGCAAGAACCTCATTACATCAAGCAGGTTGGATTTACCGGAAGCGTTGGGGCCGATCACATAGACGCGCTCGCGCAGGGAAACGTCCACCTTCTTGAAGTTGCGCCAGTTCTTGAGGCGCAAGCGGCTGATCATCATTGGGCAAGCTCCAGGATTTCCGACTGAGGCGAAAACAGGGATTCGATGATAACGCGGCTAGAACACCCGCCCATCGGCCAGCATCGCGGACAGTTCTCTACCGGCATTGTCACGGACGATTCCCTCACGCTACTTCCCCGGCCGCGCCAGTCCCAGGCGCTGCATCTTCTTGCGCAGGCCGAGGCGGGAGAGGCCCAGATCCCGCGCTGCTTGCGAGAGGTTGCCGTCGACGCGATCGAGGGTCTCCGCCAGCAGGCGGCCTTCCAGGGCGTCGACCTGTCCGCGCAGGCCGGCTTGCGCGGTGTTTCCCAGAATCGTGGCGAGGCCGGCCTGGCGGATGTGCGGGGCCAGGGCCTCGGGGGTCAGGACCGGGCCGTCGGAGAGCACCAGCATGCGCTGGATCTCGTTTTGCAGTTCGCGCACGTTGCCCGGCCAGGCGTAGGCGGCGAGGCAGTCCAGGGTGGCGCTGTCGTAGCCTTCCACCGGCCGGCCGAGGCTGGCGCCGAGGCGGGCCAGGAGGGCGCGGGCCAGGGCCGGGATGTCCATCGGCCGCTCGCGCAGGGCCGGCAGGCGCAGGGGGACGGTGGCGAGCCGGTAATAGAGGTCCTCGCGGAAGCGCCCCGCCTTGACCTCGGCTTCCAGGTCGCGGTTGCTGGCGGCGATCACCCGCACGTCGACGGCGACCTGGCGGTTGCCGCCCACGGGCCGGAACTCGCCTTCCTGCAACACCCGCAGCAGCTTGACCTGGAAGGCGGGCGAGGTCTCGCCGATCTCGTCGAGGAACAGGGTGCCGCCGTGCGCCTGCTGGAACAGGCCGACGCGATCCTCGAAGGCGCCGGTGAAGGCGCCGCGCTTGTGGCCGAACAGCTCGGATTCCAGCAGGTTGTCCGGCAGGGCGCCGCAGTTCTCCACCACGAAGGGCTGCTCGGCGCGGCCGCTGGCATAGTGGATGGCGCGCGCCAGCAGTTCCTTGCCGGTGCCGGATTCGCCCGAGAGCAGGATCGACACGTCGTAGCGCGCCGCCCGCGCCACCATGTCGCAGACCGCGCTCATCGGGCTGTCCGGGGTACGGACGATCCGGTCCAGGGCGAAGGCCTGCTTCACCCGCCGCCGGTTCGCCTCGACCCGGCCGCGCAGCACCGGCTCGGCGGCGCGCAGTTCCACCGCCAGTTGGCAATTCTCCCGTTGCAGGCGGTAGAGCTCGGCGGCGCGTTTCAGGGTCAGCAGCAGTTGTTCCGGATGCCAGGGCTTGAGCAGGTACTGGTAGATGCCCGCCTCGTTGATGCCGGCGATGATGTCCTCGCTGTCGGTGTAGCCGGAGATGATGATGCGCACCGAATCGGGCCAGGTCCGC
>CAZONS010000035.1:0-17273 GCA_964581195.1 uncultured Thiobacillus sp.
GCGACGAGTTCGTCGTGCTGTTGCACGACATCGATTCGCCCGCCATCGTCACGGACCGCGTTCCGATAGGTGTCGATCAGGCCGAACAGGCTGTCGCCATAGCCACGCAGGGCGCCCAGATTGGAGTGGACGAAGCCGACCGGGTTGTTGATCTCGTGCGCCACGCCCGCCGCCAGGCGACCAACGGAGGCCATCTTTTCCGCCTGCAACAGCTCGCGGGTGCGCTCGGTCACTTTCTCTTCCAGGCGTTCGTTGGCCTCCGCGAGGGCATGGTTCTGCACGCTGAGCAGATGGTACAGGCCATGCAACGCATCGAGCAGCGCGGACACGCTGTTGTCGCGAGCGGCGCCTTCCGCCTCGAAGGCCTCGGCCGCGCTGAGTCCCTTCTCCTGGCGCGCGATCAGCCGCGCCATGACCTGGTCCTCGCCCAGGATATGCACCGTCAGCCACGCGGCGAGGAAGTCGTGCAGCGTCGTCACCGGGTCGGGCACACTCGCGCGGCCGCGCCACATCAGGAGGACCTGACTGATGAACTCCGCGTGGTGCTTCCTGTGGGCCTGGACATGGCGCGCGTCGACACCGACACGCTCCATCAACTGTTCCTCGTCGGCGAAGTGATGGCGAGCGTATTCGGCCAGATCATGAAAGATGGGCTGCAGATGCGCCTCGTCGGCCGTGCCCTCCAGCAGCAGATTGCCAACCAGATTGACCAGATCGACCAGATGCTGGTGCTGCCGATCGACGGTCTCCAGCCCGGTGACGAAACGGTTGTCCCAATTGAAGGCTTTCATGTGGAGTTCACTGGTATGGCGGCGATAACCTGAAGATAGCCGATACCGGCACAGGGTTGAATCCTCGTGAGAGGAGGCAGATCCAAAAAAAGCAGGCGACCGAAGTCGCCTGGAAAAAATGCTGCTATCGCACGCAGCTGTCCTGCTCAAGGGACTCGTTTAATCAGGTGAGATAACGCCACCCGATGTAGAGATGGCTGATCGCGATGCTCAACAACATGAGCGGGAACGCGCCCAGCATGAAGGGAAGAAAACGAATGGGCTGGCCGGCGCGCTCGGCGAAGCCGGCCACGACCAGGTTGGCGGAGGCGCCGACGAGGCTGCCGTTGCCGCCCAGACAGGCGCCCAGGGCGAGCGACCACCAGAGGGTTTCGAGATTCTCCGGGCCGACCACCGTGCCCAGATTCTGGATCACCGGGATCATGGTGGCGACGAACGGGATGTTGTCGACCACCGCCGAGATGATCGCGGAAGCCCAGAGGATGACGTAGGCGGTCAGCGCCAGTTCGCCGCCGGTAAAGGTGACCAGGGCATCCGCCGCCAGTTTCAGCGCGCCGGCCTTTTCCACCCCGGCCACCACCACGAACAGACCGACGAAGAAGAAGATGGTGACCCATTCCACCTCGGCGAAGCTCTTGTGCACCTGTTCCGACTGATGCTCCGGATGCTGTCCCAGCGCCCGCAGCAGCAACAGCAACGCCGCGCCGAACATGGCGACGGTGGCGGGTTCGAGGCCGAGCGAATGGGCGAGGACGAAACCCGTGATGGTCAACGCGGTCACCGCCAGGGATTGCTTGAGCAGCTTGACATCCGTGATCGCCGCGCCCTCGTCGAAGGCCATCACCTGGGCGCGCGCTTCCTCGCTGGCAACCAGCTTGCGCCCCCAGAACCACCAGATCGGCAACATCGTCAGCAACATCACCGCCAGCGCCACCGGCGCCAGGTTGAACACGAAATCGTTGAAGGTGAGCCCGACCGCCGAGCCGATCATGATGTTGGGCGGGTCGCCGATCAGGGTGGCGCTGCCGCCGATGTTGGAAGCGAAGATGATGGTGAACAGGTAGGGATAGGGCGAAATGCGCAGGGCATCGGTGATCAACAGCGCCACCGGCGCGACCAGCAGGACGGTGGTGACGTTGTCCAGCAGGGCCGAGAACACCGCCGTCACCAGCGCCAGCATCACCAGCAGCCCCCAGGGATCGGCCTTCACGAACTTCGCGGATTTCACCGCCACGTACTGGAACACGCCGCTTTTCTGAGTGATGGCGACGATGACCATCATGCCGGTGAGCAGGCCGATGGTGTTGAAGTCGATCCCGGCGAAGGCTTCGCTCTGGTGCAGGACACCGGACATGACCATGACGCCCGCGCCCAGGAGGGCGACGATGGCGCGGTTGATCCGCTCGGTGACGATGACCGCATAGGTCAGCACGAATATGGAGAGCGAGACCAGCAGGGGCGACAGGCCGAACAGGACCTCGCTGACGGTTGGATGCGCCACACCATGCATCAGAGGGCCCCCGACTGATTCGCCAGATGCTGCAGCAGGCCGCGCTGGCTGAGGATGCCGAGCAGCACGCCCGCTTCATCCACCACCGGCAGGGGGCCGCGCGCGCGCGTCAACAGCAGGGCGGCCTCCATCAGCGGCGTGCTCACGCGCAAGGGCGTGGTCAGCGGATCGATCAGACTGGTCGCCGGCTGGTCGAGCATGTCGCGGAAGTGGTCGAGCAGCATCCGCTGCGCATCACCGACGAAGGCGAGATCGCTCAGGCCCTGGTAAGTCCGCGCCGACGCCGGGATCACCCGTTCCAGGGCGACACCGATACTGGCGAGGCCGACGAAACGACCCTCCGCGTCGACCAGCGCGATATGGTTGATGCGCTGCTCGAACATCAGCGGCAACACCGCCCGAATCGACGCGTCGGCGGGCAGTGTTTGCGGTTTGGAACCCAGGGCAAGCGCGCGTAATGGCATGGATATAAAGGGGAAATCAGGTCGATCGCGATGGTAGGGCAGCGCGGCGCGAACTGAATTGGCGGGGTCGCGTAAGGGAATCACGTACCCCGACGGCGTCCGGCATGCGCGCCACCGGAATCAAGGCTTGCGCGACCACTCCCTGATCCGCTCGCCGGCCCACTCGCGACCGCCCAGACCGAAGGCCAGCGCCATCGCCAGCACCAGGCCACCGAAGGCGATGGCGAACGCCACGGTCAGCAGGGTCGTGCCGATCTGCAACTGCTCCAGGGCGATGAACAGGGTGAATACCTGGATCGCGTATTCCGTGCCGGTGCTCAAGGTCAGCGCCGCCGGCGCCTTGATGCCGCTCAGCCAGGCGAACACCAGGCGGTTGAGAAAGCGCGCGAACAGCGTGCCGAACAGCAATACCAGGACCGCGACCATGACGTTGGGGAGATAGAGCACCACCCGGTTGACCAGGCCGGCGACGGCATCCAGGCCGAGGCTGTTGGCGGCGGAGACGGCCACCACCAGCAGCACCAGCCAGTAGACCAGGCCGGCGATGACCCCCGCCAGGGAGAGTTCGACGCCTCCCTGATGCAACAGGGCCTCGAGCCCGGAGCGTTCCGCGATGCGCTCGAAGCCGAGCACTTCCAGAAGGCGCTTCATGCCGGCGCGCAGGACTCTCGCCAACAGCCAGCCCAGCAGCAGCAGCACCAGGGCGGCGAGGAATTTCGGCAGGAATACGGCAATCTGTCCCCAGAAGGCGTGCAACGAAGTCAAGAACAGGTCGATTTGCGTGTCCATCTCATTTCTCCAGTTTGTGCTTGCCAGGCTTGGTCGGGCGCACGATCTCGGCCAGCGGTTTCAGCGCCGCGCGATCCTCGCGGAACGGCAGGCTTTCAGTGACGGCGCGCATCGAGGCGACCACTTGCTCCAGCGCGGCGGGAGGAAGTTGCTCCAGCGCGGCTTTCAGCACGCCCTGGCCGTGCTCGGGCGAGGCCTCGGCGATGCGCTGTCCCTCCCGGGTCAGCAGGTAGACGGCGGCCGGCGTATCCGGCGCGCCTTCGGTCCTGACCAGCCGCCGCTCCAACAGTTCATTCAGCAAGGCCTCCGCCGTGTGCCGGTGCACCGCCATGTTCCTGGCCAGATCCACCGCGCGCATGCCGGGCGTCTGGCGCAGTTCCCAGAGCACCCAGAGTTGCGCGCCACCGATGCCATGGCGCGACTCCACCCATTCGCCGTGCCGCCTCACCGCGTCGAGCAGGACGCGGAACAGCTTGAGCGCGCCCCGGATGGTCTCGTTGCGTCGCGCCCACGCGACGGCGGCGTCCTCTTCCTGTGGCGGATGAGCATCGAATTTTCTTGTAGGCATCCCTGCGATTTTCTGATGCGCAAACGGTCGGGGCATTCGGCCCGCCACGTACGGGTTTCCCATACAAGCCCTGCCGCGAGAACATGATGGCGCCGCGCGGAGAACGCGGCGATGCGCGATTCAGATCGGGTCCTTCATTCCCGAGCCCAGGCTCATGCGCACCAGTTCCGGCAGGCTGCGCGCCTGCATCTTTTCCATCATGCGCGCCTTGAACACCTCCACGGTGCGGGGACTGATCTCCAGCAAGGCGGCGATCTCGCGATTGGGCTTGCCGGCGATGGTGAAGGCCATGACCTGGCGCTCGCGCTCGGACAAACGCGCCATACGCGCCGCGATCTCATCCGAATAGGCATGTTCCGCATGCTGCCGCGCATCACGCGCCACCGCCTCGCGCACCGCCTCCAGCAGCGCCGCCTCGGCATAGGGCTTTTCCAGGAAGTCGACGGCCCCGGCCTTGAGCGCCGCGCGGGCATGGGCGATGTCGCCATGACCGGTGAGAAACACCACCGGCAGGCGCGAACCGCGTTCGGCGAGGGCTTGCTGCAGCGCCAGACCATCCATGCCCCCCATGCGCAGGTCGAGCAACAGGCAGCCGCGCCAGTCCTGGCGCCACTCCGCCATGCAGGCCTCGGCGCTGGCGAAACCGCGACAGCGGAAACCGCGAAAATTCAGCAGCAGCGCGAGTGAATCGCGCACGGCGTCGTCGTCGTCGACGATGAAGACGATGGGGTCGCTCATCCCGGGAACCTCGGTTGAACGTCATCGAAGGCTCTGAACGTGGCGTGCATGTGGACTCTCAAGGATTGAGCGGCGATCAACCGAGGTTTCCAGGATCAAGGCTGGATCGGCAAGGTGAAGCAAAAACGGGTGGGACGCGGATTATCCAGCACGAGCTCTCCCCCGTGGGCCTCCACCAGGGTTCGGCTGATCGTCAGCCCCAGGCCCATGCCCTCCGGCTTGCTGGTGGCGAAGGACTCGAACAGGCGACCGCGCATTTCCGCGATCACGCCGCGACCGCTGTCACGCACACAGAAGCGCAGCCGCGCGGCATCGAGCCTGCGCGCGGTGATCGTGATCGCGCGGACTTTCGGATCATCGTTCTCGATCGCCTCGATGGCATTGACCAGCAGGTTGTGCAGCACCGTTCCCATCTGCACGCGGTCGGCCATGAACAGCGGCAGATCGCCATGCAACTCGACGGAGACGGCGATTCCGGCGCGCTCGGCGCGGCGGCGGGCGGGGGCGAGGCCCTCCTCGATCAACTCGGCCGCGCTCAGGGTTTCCAGGCGCAAGCCGCCGCCGCGAAAGAACTCGCGCAGGCGGTGTACCACCTGACCGGCTCGGGTGGCCTCGCGGTCGATCTTGGCAAGCGTGTCGGCGAGCAGGGGGCCGTGCCGCTCCGGCGCGTCCAGCATCGCCCGCCCGGCGCGGGCGTAGTTGGCCAGCGCCGACAACGGCTGGTTCAGCTCGTGCGCGATGGCCTGCGTCATCTCGCCGGCGGCGGCCAGGCGCATGGCCTGGTTCAGTTCCGCCTCGCGCTGGTGCAGCTTTTCCTCCGCCGCGCGGCGGGCGCTGACGGTGAGACCGAGAAACAGGCCGGTGATGGTCAGGCCCAGCATCAGCATCTGGAACTCCACCACCGCCACCACGTGCAGGCCGCGCCACTCCAGGATGGCGTTGAGGCCGATGTGGGTATAGGCGAGCGCGGCGGTGGCGCCCTGGATGCCATGGCGCATGGCGACCCAGATCAGGGGCAGGAACAGCAGATAGAAGAACTTGAATTCATCGGTGTACTTGAGACCGAAGATCACCGCCAGGGCGATGGCGATGGACAGCGCCTGCAGGAGAATTTCCCGGGTCGGCCGCCAGCCGCGCCAGGCGGCCCAGTCATGGCGCGCGTGTACCAGCACCAGCGGCGCGATGACGAGCAGGCGGATCAGGGCGCCGACCCAGTAGTTCACCAGGTCCGCTCCCCAGGCCCAGACATCGGGCGCCGCCTCCGGGCTGCGCGCGAAGACATGAACGCCGGCGTCGAGCAGGGCGCCGACCACGGCGGCCACCACGAACCAGGAGAGGTCGCGCTGACTGGACAGGGTGGTATCGATCTTCAGCCCTCGCGTCAGCCAGGTGCCGATGCCCAGCAGGCCGAGCATCAGCAGCGTGGCCGCCCACAACGCCGCCAGCCAGTCGTCGGGCTGGCCGTGGATGGGCAGGCCGAGCAGGAAGGTGACGACGATCAGCCAGGGTGCGTAGCGACTGCCATACATCAGGAGAAACGCCAGCGCGAGTCCGGTCGGCGGCGTCCACGGCAGCAGCGCCAGCGGCAGCACGGTCTGCGGATTGCTCGCGGCATCCAGCACCAGGCTGCACAGGGCATAGGCGAGCAGGACCTGCCAGGAGACGGTGAACATGACGCCCTGAACCGTCCCGCGCTCAGGCGCGAAACACCCTCCCCGACAACGGATCGAGGATGGTCGAGGGCGTGCGCCGGCGGCCGACCCGACCCGGCAGCACCCAGACCCCGGCGCCGAACGCCGCGTGGCAAGCCGCCGCCGTCTTCAAGGAGCGCAGACCCGCGCGATTGGCGCTGGTGGACACCAGGGGCATCGCCAGCGCATGGCATAGCCGCGCCGTCTCGGCATGCGCGGTCACCCGCACCGCCAGTTTGTCATGCCGCCCGCGCAGCCAGCGCGGGCAGTGCCGCGCGGCCGGCAGCAACAGCGTGTTCGGACCCGGCCACCATTGCCGGAATCGCGCGGTCAGGGTGTCCGGCAGCGGCGCCAGGAAAGGCCTGAACTGAGCGAATTCGGAGCCGACCAGGATCAGGCCCTTGGCTCGCGGCCGCCCCTTCAGCGCGAGTATCCGCGCGACCGCGCCGGCGTTGCCCGGGTCGCAGCCAAGGCCGAAACAGGATTCGGTGGCGTAGGCGATGACGCCACCGCGCCGCAACCAGGCGCGCACCCGGCGAATGTCCGGCAGCCGCGTCACGCCACGCCCTCGCCGGCTTCAGGCGGGGCGCTCAGCCACTTCAGCAGGGTGACATAGAGCTGGTCGGGGTCGACCGGCTTGGCGAGAAAGTCGTTCATCCCGGCGGCAAGACAGCGCGTCTTGTCCTCGGCGAAGGCATTCGCGGTCATCGCCAGAATGGGCGTGGTCGCGTAACCCGGGAGCTGGCGGATGCGCCGGGTCGCCTCGAGACCGTCCATCACCGGCATCTGCATGTCCATCAGGATCAGCGCATAGGCCACCTCGCCGACCCGCTCCAGCGCCTGACCGCCATGCTCCGCCGTATCGATGACGAGGCCGGTATTTTCCAGGAGCTCCAGCGCGACCATGCGGTTGACCGGCTCATCCTCGACCAGCAGGATGCGCGCGCCGGCGCACTCGCGCGCCAGGCGCGCCTCCGCGTCCGCGCCACTTTCCTGACGTTCCCGCGACACATCGAGCATCTCCCCCTTGTTCAGGCGCGCGCTGAACCAGAAGGTACTGCCGACATTCGGCGTGCTCTCGGCGCCGGCATCCCCACCCATCAGCCGCGCCAGGCGGCGGGTGATCGCCAGGCCCAGACCGGTGCCGCCGTATTTCCGCGTGGTCGAGGTATCCGCCTGCTCGAAGGCGGCGAACAGGCGGTCCAGCACCTCGGGCGCGATGCCGATACCGCTGTCGCGCACTTCGAACCGGGCCAGTACGCCGGCATCGTCCTCTTCCAGCAAGCGCGCGCGCAGGGTGACCGTGCCGCGCTCGCTGAACTTGATGGCATTGCCGACGTAGTTGAGCAATGCCTGGGTCAGCCGGGTCGGATCGCCGATCAGGTTGTCCGGAAACGCCGCCGCGTCCACCTCCAGTCGCAGCCCCTTGGCGGCCGCGCGTTCGGTCAACATGGATACGACGTTCGCCAGCAGGGGCGCGATCCGGAGCGCGGACGCCTCGAGCACGAACTTGCCGGCATCGATCTTGGACAGGTCGAGAATGCCGTTGATGACGTTGAGCAGATGCTGCGCGGCATTGCGGATGGTATCGAGCTGCTCGCCCTGTTTCGCGGTCAGGCCGGCGCGGCGCAGGAGATGGGTCATGCCGAGAATGGCGTTCATCGGCGTGCGGATCTCGTGGCTCATGTTGGCCAGGAAATCGCTCTTGGCGCGGGTGGCCGCCTCGGCCTGGTCGCGCGAGATTTCCAGCGCATGGTTCACCGAGGTGAGCTGCGCGGTGCGCTCTTCCACCAGCGCCTCCAGGTGGTGGCGGTACTGTTCCAGTTCCGCGTCGAGCCGCTTGCGCTCGGTGATGTCGTCGAACAGGGCGATGTAATGGCTGATCCTGCCCGCCGCATCGCGCAGGACGTTGATGATCAGCCACTCGGTATAGAGCTGCCCACCCTTGCTCCGGTTGCTGATCTCGCCACGCCAGGTGCCGGTATCCTCGATGCTCCGCCACATCGCGCGGTAGAAATCCGCGTCATGCAGGCCCGACTTGAGTATCGCGGGCGTCTGCCCGATCACCTCCTCATGCGCATAACCGGTGATCCGGGAGAAGGCGTGATTGACCCGCACGATGCGACTGCTCGCATCGGTGACCAGGATGCCCTGGCCGCTCTCCTCGAAGACCCGGCTGGTCAGGCGCAATTCGGCGTTACGCGTCTGCAGCGTGCTCACCAGCGCGGTGAGCGAGCGGGCGAAGGTCGCCACCTCGCCGGCACCCTCCGGCTGGGGTATGGTCGCGTCGAGATCCTCCTGGCGAATCCGCTCCGCCGCCACGCTGATCTGCTCCAGCGGCCGCAGGGCGCGTTGCAGCAGGATCCACAGGGCGAGGGCGAACAGCAAGGCGGTGGCCAGCCCACCCAGCAGGATCCAGCGCGACAGCGTCGCCGCCGGCGCGAACGCGACCGCCTCCGGCTTGCGCACCACCACCGACCAGGCGAGGCCGGGGTAGTGCTGAAACCCGACGTCGCGCGCCACGGCGGCGAAGTAGCGCTGGCCATCCGGCCAGGTTTCCACCCGCGCCCGATGCTCGCCCATGCGCGCGCCCTGGACGACGTCGAGGCCACTGAGGTCGACCTTGAGCGAGGGCAGGGTCGGCGTCCCCATGAGCACCTTGCCATCGCGGCTGAGCACCACGAGGTCGAGGTGCTCGCGGGTGAGCTGGTCCAGCATGCGCTGGCGCGTCTCGAAGGCCCAGTCGAGACTCAAGTGACCGCACAGAACACCGAGAAAATCGCCCTTGTCGTCGAACACCGGCACCGAGATGTCGACCAGACGCAACGGCAGGTCGTCCCACTTGGGTTTCGGCAGCACCTTGGCCAGGAGAAAGGCGTCGTGGACATCGCCGAAATGGATGCCCCGGCGCGCCTTGAGAAACCAGTCGCGCTGGGCCACGCTCTTGCCGACCAGCCTGCCGTCGGTGCCGGCGATGATGTTGCCCTCGCGATCGGTCAAGCCGATCCAGGCATAGAAGGGGTAGGACGCGCGCATCCGCTCGAACAGCAGTTGCTTGTCGATCGCGGGGTAGGCGCGATCGCGGACCCGGTCCAGTTGCGACAGGAACATCAATTCGCCCGCGCGGGTGCTCATGTCCTGCGCCAGTTGCGTGGTCATCCGCACCGCGATGTTTTCCAGCAGCGCGCTCTGGTCGCGTTCGATCTGGCGACGGCTGAGATGGCTGGCCAGGCTGCTCAGGAGCAGCGAGCTCAACAGCGCCAGGATGCCGATCATGGCGACCAGACGCTGCTTCAGGCTGAGATTGTTCAAGTGCATGACGTCGTGTGCGGGCGCTGATCGGAGAAGACCGCGCCGATTATAGGGATTTCACCTGAAGCGGGAGGAACGCCTTCGCGGCGTCGGCAATCGCCGTTCAATGGGCTTGTCGCGCCTTGCGCGCAGCCCCCCAGAGTTCCTCCAGGTTGTAATGCGCGCGCACGGTCGGATGCATCACATGCACCACCACGTCACCGGCATCCACCAGCACCCATTCGCCGACCAGTTCGCCCTCGATGCCGATGAGTTCGGCGCCGGCCTCCTTGAGCATCTTCTGCACGTTGTCGGCCAGCGACTTCACATGCCGGGTCGAATCGCCGCTGGCGATGATCATCCTGTCGAACAGCGACGTCAGGTGGCCGGCGTTGATCACGGTGATATCCTTGGCCTTGATGTCCTCCAGCGCGGCGACGGCGATCTTGGCGAGTTGTTCGGCGGTAAGGTGTTCAGACATAGAGTTGATTCTCGTTGAGGTAATCGATGACGGTATCCGGCAACAGATAGCGCAGGCTCATGCCGCGCAGGGCGCGGTCGCGAATCCGGCTGGCCGAGATATCGAGTTGAGTGATGCCGTGCAGAAAGATTCTTCCGGCGGGTTTGTCCAGGAGGTCGGAGGGTTGTTCCACCCGCTGCGTGGACAGCACGCGGCGCAAGGGATCGGGCAGCGCATCTTCCCACGCGGCGGCGGAAAATCCCGGGCGATGCGCCACCGCGATGTGCGCCAATCCGAACAGGCGACGCCATTCATGCCAGGTGGTCAGGCCGAGGAAGGCGTCCGCGCCCATGAACAGCACCAGCGGCGTGGCGGCCGGCAATTCCGCGCGCAGGTCCGAGAGCGTGTCGACGCTGTAACTGGGTGCCGCGCGATGGAACTCGCGGTCGTCGAGCACGAAACGCGGATTCCCGGCGATGGCCAGCCGCGCCATCTCCAGCCGATGCCGAGCCTCGGCGCGCGGCCGCCCGCGATGCGGCGGTCGCCCGGCCGGGATGAAGCGCACCTGCTCGATGTCCAGCGCCTCCGCCAGTTCCTCGGCCAAGCGGAGATGGCCGAAGTGGATGGGGTCGAAGGTGCCGCCGAGGAGGGCGATGGGGGCGGGCACTATTTCAGCCCCCCGATGATCGGGCTCATCCACTGTGGGGGCTCTTGATATATCCGAATGATCTTGCCTTCTGATGCGCGAAGCACCAGCCTGGCCTCGGCGTCATCTACCGAGTTGTCATAGAGATACAGGCGGTCCAGCGATGGGGCGACTACGGCACAGTTGGCGATGGAACGGAAATAGCGCGAGACGATCTTGCCGATGGGCACATCATGCCCTCCCTGCATGACCCTGCGGGCGACCCGTGCGGCGTTGATCGTGGGGCTGTCCGTGGCGACGAAAAATACCCTGATAAAGAAGCCGCGCCGCTTTGCGCGTTCCAGGAAATCCACTTTATCCTGACCGGAAAACACACTTTCAAAGGCCAGACTGGCACCCGATTCGAGGCAACTTTCGCGCCGGGCTTGTGCCAAGTCCGCCGCCTGGAGTATGGCCTTGGGTGAATTCCAGTCGCCGAATTCGTCACGCGCAATCAGGTCGGGATTGACGTACTCACAGCCGTCAAACCATTCATGTGCCAGACCGCGCTCCGTGATCGTGGTCTTGCCGGAGCCGTTGGGGCCGGCAACGAGCAGAACACGCGGCTTGATCGGCTCAACGGCCATGAGACCTCATCCGCGCTTTTGCCTCAAGCAGCGCGTTCTCCATCTGATCGCGCATCCACACTTCGGATGCCTGCTTGCGTTGCAGCGCGACATCCCGCGCTTCACACATGACCAGATGCAATTCGTCGTCGGTGGGCTCAGTATCCGCCAGCATGGGGTTGCGCCGGGCAGACGTGGTCGGTGTTTCAATGGGTTTGAATGTGTTCATGCTTCGATTTCCTGTCGAATAGCAGGGTGGATGCGATCTGCTTATCCACCCTACGGAACTGCCGGGTTATGCCTCGCGGACGCCATGCTCAGAGACAAGTACGCAAGACAGCCCTAATGCTGCACGAGCGTGAAGCGGAATTTTCTGGATTTGTTTTTCCCAAGAGGCTTCGTCTGGAACCGCCAACATATATCTGTGCATTCGCCCATGCATTTGCAGCACGAGTTGTCCCAGCGCAGAGTAAACGGCCTGCTCCTTTTGGCGGGAGGATGTGCCCTCAACCTCAACAATGAACAGTCCATTCTTCGGATGTTCCGCAACGATGTCCGCGCGGCCGAACTCGGGATGTGACCCAATAGTTGCACCTATGTTCTGGAGAGCAGTTTCAGCAATGCGTGCACGCTCGGCCTTTTCGGGTTTGTGCTGGCCGCCCTTTGCACGTTCCATCGCGTCGACATCGACACGAACGCTCCAGCCCTCACTGGGCGGGAAACGGTACGTTACGAGCCAGCGCTTAACTTCAAGCTGATACACAGCAAGGTTTCCGATTGCATGGCATTACGCATTCCTCACCCCCGCACATGCCCATCCCCCAGCACCACCCATTTCTGGCTGGTGAGGCCCTCCAGGCCGACCGGGCCGCGGGCATGGATCTTGTCGGTGGAGATGCCGATCTCGGCGCCGAGGCCGTATTCGAAGCCGTCGGCGAAGCGGGTGGAGGCGTTGACCATGACGCTGGCGGAATCGACTTCACGAAGGAAGCGGCGGGCGCGGCCGTAATCCTCGGTAAGGATGGCGTCGGTGTGGTGGGAGCCATGGACATTGATGTGGACGATGGCTTCGTCGAGCCCGTCCACCACCTTGATGGCGATGATGGGAGCGAGGTATTCCTCGTCCCAGTCGGACTCCGCCGCCTGTTTGATATTGCCCACCTGAGCGCCTTCCAGAATGGCCAGGGCCTCCGGGCAGCAGCGCATCTCCACCCCCTTGCCGGCCAGCATGGCGCCGATGTTGGGCAGGGCGGTGGCGGCGACTTCACGCGCGACCAGCAGTGATTCCGTGGTGTTGCAGGTGCCGTAGCGCTGGGTCTTGGCGTTCTCGACGATCTTCACCGCGCGGGCGAGGTCGGCGCGGTCGTCGACGTAGACATGGCAATTGCCGTGCAGATGCTTGATGACGGGCACCCGCGCCTCGCCGCTGACCCGTTCGATCAGCCCCTTGCCGCCACGCGGCACGATGACATCGACGTAATCCTTCATGGTGATGAGTTCGCCCACCGCCGCGCGATCGGTGGTGTCGACCACCTGCACGGCGGTCTCCGGCAGACCGGCGGCGGCCAGGCCTTCGCGCACGCAGGCGGCGATGGCCTGGTTGGAGTGCAGCGCCTCGGAGCCGCCGCGCAGGATGGCGGCGTTGCCGGATTTCAGGCAGAGACCGGCGGCATCCGCCGTGACGTTGGGACGCGCTTCATAAATGATGCCGATGACCCCCAGCGGCACCCGCATCTTGCCGACCTGGATGCCGGAAGGGCGATATTTCAGGTCGTCCATCTCACCGACCGGATCGGGCAGCGCGGCGATCTGGCGCAGGCCTTCGGCCATGCCGGCGACGGTTTTCTCATTCAGGGCGAGGCGGTCGAGCAGCGCCGGCTCCAGACCCCGTTCGCGCGCCGCCTCCATGTCCTGGGCGTTGGCGGCGAGCAGTTTCGCGGCATCGCGCTCGAGCGCGGCGGCCATCGCCAGCAGGGCGGCGTTCTTCTGGTTGGTGTCGGCGCGGGCGATGGCGCGCGAGGCCTCGCGCGCCTGCTGGCCGAGGGTGTGCATATAGGTTTTGATGTCCATTGCTAGCTCCGTGGCGGGGATGGGTTTCGCCGCGCTCAACCCATCCTACGCAAAATTACATAAAGGCGGGCGCCTGGCCCTTGTTCATCAGAGCCAGGCCCAGTTGTTTCAGTTCATCCCAGGCGTCTTCCCGCAACAGGCCCTTGGCGGCGCGGTCGAGCCGGGAGAGGCCGCGCATGGCCCAGGCCCACTTGCCCGCATCGGCGCGGCGCAGGGCGCGCTCCACCAGCCCCTGGCGACTGTCCCAGACGCGGGCGGCCTGCATCAGGGCGGGCAGGCGCTCGCCGCGTTCGAGGCCGGCGGCGAGGCGGTGGAGGGTGCGCACCTCGCCGCCGAACACCGCAAGCACGAAGACCAGGGCCTCGCCTTCCGCCTGGAGGCCGTCGAGCACCCGGCAGAAGCGCGCGGCATCGCCCTTGAGAAAGGATTCGGACAGGTCGGCGACATCATAGCGCGCGACATCGGTGACGGCGCCACGCACCGCCTCGCGGTCCATCTGACCGGGCGGCAGCAGCAGCGCCAGCTTCTCGATCTCCTGATGGGCGGCGAGCAGGTTGCCTTCCACCCGCGCCGCCAGCCAGGCCAGCGTCTCGCGGTCGGCTTTCAGATCGTGTCGCGCCAGACGTTCGCCGATCCAGTCGGGCAGGCGCTCCAGCGGCGGCGGCGCGGTCTGCACCAGGATGCCGCCGCGTTCCAGCGCGGTCACCCATTTCGTCGCCAGCGTCGCCTTGTCCAGTTTCGGCGCGGTGATCAGCAACAGGGTGTCGGCGGGCGGGTTGGCCACCCAGGCCTCCAGGGTCTTGCCGCCCTCGATGCCGGGCTTGCCGGTGGGCAGGCGTAGTTCGATCAGCCGGCGGCTGGAGAACAGCGAGAGCGAATCGAAACCGGCCAGCCAGCCCTTCCAGTCGAAGCCGGTCTCGCTCTGATAGGACTGGCGCTCCGCATAACCCTGGGCGCGGGCCGCGGCGCGGATGCGCGCGCAGGCTTCGTCGGTGAGCAGCGGCTCATCGCCGCTGACCAGCCAGATCGGCGCCAGTCCGCGCTTGAGTTGGGCATCGAGCTGCTCGCCCCGCAGTTTCATCGCGCTCTTCGGCTCAAGGCTTGAGGTAGGACAGGCGATGCAGCACCTGGCGCGCGGCTTCCTGCTCCATGGCGCGATAGAGCGTGGCCTCTTCCCTTTCCTTGGCCAGCACCTGCTCGTCGTTGTAGGAATACTCGCGGGTCAGATAGATCTGGGTCGGCGCGATCAGCTCCTTGCCGGCGGCGTCGAAGACGGACAGATCGACCCGGTATTCGAGACGATATTCGCGCACCTTGCCGGCGCCGGAGAGGGACAGAATGCTCTTCTCGCGCCCCTCCCCGGTCAGGCGCACGCGTACCGGCGCGCCCTCGCTCCGCTCCGCCAGCTTGCCCTGGCCACTCAGGGACCGGCGCAAGCCCTCGGCCAGGACCGAGCCGCGCGCGGCCTCGATATGGGCGGCCGTGAACGGCAGCAGCGCCTGGCCGCGCAGCTGGAAGCCGCAGCCGGCGAGCAGGCTCGCGGCCAGCAGTCCGAGGCACAGCCTGAGCAGTTCGCGTTTCATCTCGATCATCCTCATACCACGACGTTGACCAGGCGGCCGGGCACCACGACCACCTTCTTCGCCGGCTTGCCCTCCATGAACTTCCGGACCTCCGGGCTGGCGAGGGCGGCCTGTTCGATCGTGTCCCTGGCAGCGTCGGCGGCCACCTTGATCTTGCCGCGCAGTTTGCCGTTGACCTGGAGCATCAACTCGATCTCGTCGCGGACCAGGGCGTTTTCATCCACCACCGGCCAGGCCGCGCCCATCAGGCAGGCGCCCGGCTTCAGCGCCTTGATCAGGCTGCGGCAGATGTGCGGCACGATGGGGGCGAGCATCAGGACGATGGCTTCCAGAGCCTCCTGCCTCAGTGACCGGGTCGCCGCGTCGTCGCCTTCGAGCCTGGCGTACGCGTTGAGCAGTTCCATGTTGGCGGCGATGGCGGTGTTGAACTGGCGGCGGCGCTCGATGTCGTCGCTGACCTTGGCGATCGTCTGGTGCAACTGGCGGCGGAAATCCTGGGCCGGACCGGACAACTCGCCACCGCCGAAGGCCTCGACCACGCCGGCCTCGACGTGCTCGTACACCGTCTTCCAGAGCCGGCGCAGGAAGCGGTTGGCGCCCTCGACACCGGCATCGCTCCATTCCAGCGACTGTTCCGGCGGCGCCGCGAACATCATGAACAGGCGGGCGGTGTCGGCGCCGTACTGGTCGATCAGGGACTGCGGATCGACCCCGTTGTTCTTCGACTTCGACATCTTCTCGGTACCGCCGACCATGACCGGCAGGCCATCGGCCTTGAGCACGGCCACACCCTCGCGCGTTTCCACGTCGGCGGGGTTGAGCCATTGCCGCTTGCCCTCGCCCAGTTCGCGGTAGTAGGTATCGGCGATCACCATGCCCTGGGTGAGCAGGTTGGCGAAGGGCTCATCACCGTTCACCAGGCCGACGTCGCGCATCAGCTTGTGGAAGAAGCGGGCGTAGAGCAGATGCAGGATGGCGTGCTCGATGCCGCCGATGTACTGGTCCACCGGCAGCCAGTGGTTGGCGCGCTCGTCCAGCATCGCCCGGTCGTTGTCCGGACAGGCGTAGCGGGCGTAGTACCAGGACGACTCGACGAAGGTGTCCATGGTGTCGGTCTCGCGCTCGGCGCGGCCCCCGCACTTCGGACAGGTCGTTTCATAGAACGACGGCATCTTCTTGATCGGCGAGCCGATGTCGATCTTCACGTCCTCGGGCAGCACCACCGGCAACTGCTCGTCCGGCACCGGCACGTCGCCGCAGCTCGGGCAGTGGATGATGGGGATCGGGCAGCCCCAGTAGCGCTGCCGCGAGATGCCCCAGTCGCGCAGGCGCCAGGTGGTGCGGCGCTCGCCCAGGCCGAGGTTCTTCAGCACCAGGGCGATCTTCTCGATGGCGTCTTCCGAAGTACGGCCGGAGAAGTCGCCGGAGTCGAACAGGACGCCATGCTCGACATACGCCTCGGCCAGCGGCAGCGCCAGCTCACCCTCGGAGGGCTTGATCACCGGCTTGATCGGCAGGTCGTATTTCTTCGCGAAGGCGAAATCCCGCTCGTCGTGCGCCGGCACCGCCATCACCGCGCCCTCGCCGTAGCCCATGAGCACGTAGTTGGCGACGAACACGGGCACCGGCTCGTTGGTGAACGGGTGGTAGACCTTGAGGCCGGTATCCATGCCCTTCTTTTCCATGGTCGCCATGTCCGCTTCCGCGACGCTGCCCTGCTTGCATTCGGCGATGAAGGCGGCGAGCGCCGGAGTGTCGGCGGCGGCCCGTTGCGCCAACGGGTGCTCGGCGGCGACGGCGACATAGGTGACGCCGAACAGGGTGTCGGCGCGGGTGGTGAAGACCTTGAGAACGTCACCCCCTTCCTGGTGGCGCTCGTTCAGCGGGAAATGGATCTCCACACCGAAGCTCTTGCCGATCCAGTTCTTCTGCATGGTCTTCACCCGCTCCGGCCAGCCGGGCAGGGTGTCGAGCCCGTTCAGCAACTCGTCGGCATAGGCGGTGATGCGCATGAAATACATGGGGATGTCGCGCTTCTCGACCAGGGCGCCCGAGCGCCAGCCGCGG
>CAZONS010000036.1:0-8317 GCA_964581195.1 uncultured Thiobacillus sp.
GGGGGAACGCGGCGCCCAGGCCCGCTTCGCCGATTTCCGGCAACGCATCGCGCGCTACCGGGACACCCGCGACACTCCCGCGCTCGACGGAACCTCCCGGCTTTCCGCGCATCTGCGCTTCGGCACCGTTTCCATCCGTGAACTGGCCCGCCACGCCTGGCGCGAACAGGGCGAAGGCGCGCAAACCTGGCTGTCCGAGCTGATCTGGCGCGAGTTCTACCAGATGCTGCTCTGGCACTACCCGGAGACCGTCGAGCACGCCTTCCAGAAGAAATTCGACGCCCTGCCCTGGCCCAATCCGCCCGGCCACCTCGATGCCTGGCGCCAGGCGCGCACCGGCTATCCCCTGGTCGACGCCGCGATGCGCGAGCTCGAACGGAGTGGCGCCATGCACAACCGCCTGCGCATGATCGCCGCCAGCTTCCTGGTGAAGGACCTGCACGTCGACTGGCGTCTGGGCGAGCGCCACTTCGCGGAAAAGCTGCTCGACTACGACCAGGCCGCCAATGTCGGCGGCTGGCAGTGGAGCGCGGGCGTGGGCACCGACGCGCAGCCCTGGTTCCGGATCTTCAATCCGGTCACCCAATCGGAGAAATTCGACCCCGGTGGCCGCTTCATCCGCCGCCTGTTGCCCGAACTGGCGGCGGTGCCGGATCGCTTCATCCACGCCCCCTGGAAGATGACCCCGGAACAGCAGGCCGCCTGTGGCACCCGCATCGGCATCGACTACCCGGGGCCGATCGTGGATCACGCGCGGGCGCGGGCCACGACGCTGGCGCTGTTCCGGGCGGTCTGATGCCACTGGCTCCAGGCCGGAAAACAAACGGCCCGCCCCGGTCAACCGGAAGCGGGCCGAGACGTGGTCTCTTCAGTATTTGTAGGCGTTGCCCTTGTAGAACTTCTTGAAGGTGTTGGTGACCATGCCGTCATCCTTCACCCGCTGGTATTCGCCGTTCTCCGAGGGCACGACCTTGGTGCAACGGGCCGGCTCGCTGGGGAACTGGGTGCAGAAATTGCCCTCCTCGCTGATCTTCCAGGTGCCCTGACGGCGTTTTTTGTTTTCCAGCACCTGCGTCAGCTTGCCGTCCGGCGCGTAGTAGGCGGTGTAGTTCTTGCCGAGGGCGTCGGCGAAGCCGGCGGCGGAATTGCCGGTGATCAGGGTCTTGACCTGGTCGGCGGTGAGCGGCGCGGCGGCGATGGCCGAACCGGACAGGGCCAGCAGGCCGAGCAGAAGCAGACGATGCATTTCAATCTCCTCGAATGGTCGCGGCATGAATCGGGGGCGATGCCGCCACGCCCGGGAATGGACGGCCTTGCTCAGGCGCCCTGCATGCCGGCCACGCGACCACGCTGGGCGGCCGGCAGCAGTTGCAGGCGAACCAGCAGCTTGAGCAGGACCTGCAGGGTTTTCAGCTGCAGCAGCAGGAACGGCAGCAGGAACAGATACATCGCCGGCGTCCACATCGAAATCAGGGTGTTGCCGAGCAGGCCGAACTTGACCACGAACAGACCGAACACCGGGAAGGCGACCCCCGGACAGACCAGGGCGTAGGTGGTGGCATGCACCTTGTCGCCGTGGATGAAGTCTCTGAAATAGTTGAGACGCTTCATCACGGCGTAGCCGATCATGCCGAACACCAACTGCACGGCGAAGATGGCCATCAGCACGGCATAGGTTTCCGCCGAACTCACGTGACCGCCCAGCGCCTCGCCCATGCCATGCGAGGTGCGCATGAAGGTGATGCCGAGCAGGGTGGTGATGGGGATCATCAGCCACAGGCTGGGCGCGGCTTCGACGCGGATGCCGTGGGTCAGCATGGTGTGGAACCCGATCACCAGCATGACGACCATCAACAGCGCCGCCGAGGTGGCGAAGAACGACGACAGGGCGATGCTGAGCGCGATGATTTCGCGGACATGGCTCATGGCCGCCGGCGCGGCGAGGCCAACGGCGATCATGGACAGGGCGAAGATGGACACCATGGGCGCCAGGCTGTTGTTCTGCTCGAAGCTATACCCCTTGTGCAGCAGCATGCGCACGAAGTAGTCCCCCAGAATGCGCAGGGCGTAGACGCCGATGGACACGAAGGCAAGCATCGCCAGGGGGAACAGATATTCGATGTAGTCCCACAGCCCCGGCACCAGCAGCGAGGAACTCACGAACAGCACGTTCACGGTCATGGCCTGGGTGAGCGGCACCACCATCAGGCTGATCTCGGCGCTGGAACTGCGCAGCTTGGCGTAGGCCTCGGTCTTCTTGTAGAGACTGAACTCCCGCGTGTTCCAGATGATCAGGGCGATGTGGATGGCCGCCAGGGCGAACACGATGAACAGGCAGACGCTGATCCAGAAGGCCTTCATGCTGGACATGGCGCTGACCACCGGCCAGAGCTGGTCGAAGGAAATGATGCCGCTCTCGTGCGGGAGCAGGAAGTTCAGGTAGAGGAAAAAGGAAATCGCCAGGCCTCCCGACCCCAGCGCGCCCAGGTGGTACATCGGAACGTAGTCTTCCTTCAGGTTCTTGCGGAACATTTCGTGTCTCCTCACAAAATGATGGAACCAGGCCGGACGGGCGTCCGGCATCCTTGCCAAGCCGCGCGCGCCTCCCGCGCGCGGCAAGCCCGCGGTCAGGCCAGCGTGTCGGCCCAGATATGCTCGAACCAGGCCTTGTTGTATTCGAAGTTGATCTCGTCGCTGTCCAGGGAGGCGCCGCCGCCCGGTTGCCGAACGTAGTTCCCCTTGTCCGGGTCGTAGCGCATCACCACGGCGATCGGCCCCGAGGTGTGGTCGGAAGTCGCGGAATAGCTGGTGCTGCCGATCACCGGGTAGGGGTCCGGCTCGCGCTCGTTGAAGATCTCCACCAGCGCGGCGGCGCAGATCTTGGCCTGGTTGTTGGAGACATGCGCCGACTTGGGCATGTTGGAGGCGACCGAATCACCCAGCACATGCACGAACGGCACACTCGTCGATTCATAGGTGGCGCCATCCACCGGGCACCAGACCCCGGCGGAATCCGCGCGCGCGCCAGCCTGGGCGCAGATGGCGCCGGCGCGCTGCTTCGGCACGATGTTGATGACATCGGCCCTGACGTCCTCGAACTCGCTGGTGACCAGCATGCTCTTGTGGTCCACCCGGGTCACCAGGTTGTAGGGGCGGTGCTCGATCATGCCGGGATAGAACTTCTTCCAGGCGGCCTTGAACATGGGGCCTTTGGAAACCACGTCGATATGGCCGTCGAGCATGATGATCTTGGACTTCGGCTTGTACTGCTTGAAATAGTGGGCGACCAGGCTGGCGCGCTCGTAAGGGCCGGAGACGCAGCGGCCGGGGGGTGGCGGGCTGGCGATGACGTAGACGCCACCGTCGGGCATCGCTTCGAGTTGCTGGCGCAGGGCGAGCGTCTGCGGCCCCGCCTTCCAGGCGTGCAGCACCTTGCCCGCGGCTTCGCCCTCGGCATAGCCCTCGATCAGGTCGGTCATGAACTCGATGCCGGGCGCCAGCACCAGGCGGTCGTAGGTGATCCTCGAGCCGCCCAGGGTGGTCACCGCGCGCCTGTCGGCATCGACCGCCACGGCCATGTCCTTGACCATCCGGATGCCGTAGCCGGGCAGGTGGTCGTAGCTCTTGGTGATGTCGTCCATGGTGCGCATGCCGCCCAGCACCCAGTTCGACATCGGGCAGGAATAGAAGCGGTCGCTCGGCTCGATCAGGGTCACCTGGATGTTCGGATCCCACAGGCGCAGGTATTTCGCGCAGGTGGCGCCGCCGAAGCCGGCGCCCACGACCACCACATGCGGTTTGCCGCCTCTGGCGGAGAAGGCGGGTTTGGCGAACAGGGAAGCGGCCAGACCGGCGCCGGCGATTTTCAGAAAATCACGACGATGCAGCGTCATTTCTTTGTCTCCTGGTTGATTCGGGTCGCGCGGGCGACCCTTGTGCGCGCCGCCCCACGGGCACCGGGCCCGGCGTCATCGCGGCGGGCGCGATTTCGCTTTCAGGGCCGGGCGGTCGCCGCCGGAGCCGCCGCGCCTTCAGCCAGTGCCGGGTACCTGACCCCCGCGAAGAACTCGGCGATTTCCTCGTATTCGCTCTCGGTGTAGCCGAGCGCGTACTTCCGCATCACCGAGGATTCCCGCTTGCCGTCCCGGAATTCCTTCATGGCCGCGACCAGATAGTCCCTGTCGAGACCGGCCAGGCCGGGAATGGCGGTGGTGCTCATGCCATTCGGACCGTGACAGATGAAACAGGTGGCGGTGATGGAGCGGGTGTGTGCCGTACACACGCTGGCCGGGTTCTCCCAACCCGCGATCAGACAGACCTTGGCGGCGGTTTCCGCCGCGCCGGCCAGGCCGCATGCCAGCCACAAGGTGGCGGCAAGGGCTGCTTTGTGCTTTTTCATGTTCATGGTCTCCTCCATGCCGATGCACTGTAGAACGCTTCGAACTCGTAACGCGTGTTCCGCTCGCCTGATCGCCGTGGTGTGGCTTCTCCCCCACTTATCCACAGCGGCGCGTAGCCTAATCAGGCCAGCCGCGTAGTACGTATTTACGCTGCATTTTGTTGATTCAGGTCAAAATCCCGTCCCGCCTCCTTGCACTCTTTCATCGATGTGATCTGGGATAGGCGGGCGATGTCGTCGACGCGGATCACCCCGCCACTCACCTGTATCACCCCCTGCTTGTCGAGAAAGCCCAGTACCCGGGAAAAGGTTTCCTGGCTGAGGCCGAGTTTGGCGGCGACATCCTGCTTGCGCGCGGGCAGATGGATGGTGAAGCCGTCCTCGTCCCGATTCGGCCGATACTGCAGCAGGTAACTGGCCACCCGCGAGACACTGGAACGCTGGGCGCAGATCTCGGTATCGCG
The DNA here is from genome assembly GCA_964581195.1 of uncultured Thiobacillus sp. Lineage (GTDB taxonomy): Bacteria > Pseudomonadota > Gammaproteobacteria > Burkholderiales > Thiobacillaceae > PFJX01. The sequence goes on from CAZONS010000036.1 coordinate 4,864, forward strand.
CAGGGTTTCCAGGAAGCGGCGCGACACCCGTTCCAACGCCTGCCGGGTGAGGGCGATGTCGCGGCCGAGTTCGCGCTTGAACACGCGCGCATCGATGACCAGGACGTGGCTGTCCTTGCCGGCGACGGCATCATAGGGGCACGCCTCTTCCAGGATCAGACAGGCTTCACCCAGGCTTTCGCCGGGTCCCGCCAGGGCGATCACCCGTTCCATGTTGTTCGGTAGCGGGATGTAGAGTCGGATCAGCCCGCTCACCACGACGAAAAGCGATTCCAGCCTTTCGTTCTTGCGCGTCAGCGGGACATGCTTGGACAGCGGGATGATCTTGGCGCCGGCCGCCAGATTGGCCAGGCTCGTGCTGGGCCAGCCCTCGAAATAGGCCAGGCGGCCCAGGGTTTCCGGTATCCGCGAGGTCGCGATCGGCAAGCGGTTCATGGGCGCACCATGCCGACGGGGACGCGATGAGATGGCGATGGAGTGACATTCGACGACAACCACGGCAGCGGCATTTCCCGTCTCCTCGGCAACACCCTTGTCCCGCCCCGAGCGGCGCTCACGCCCCCTCTCCGGTAGACGACGGCCACCCCGCGCGAACTGACACTCTGAAACTTCGTTTCACGCCAGCCCGAATTCGGCGGCGCTCCCCTTGCTGGCGGCCTGGAGGTCCGTTGTCACCCCACCGCCTGGAACAGCCTCAAGCTACCGTCCGCTTCTCATGGCGGGAAGCGCGGAACCCGCTTCCAGGCTCGTCACCCGCTGACCGGATGATCGCTACGCGCTTGCGCGGAATGCCCATGACGTCGCCGGAACATCCTCACGTGACACGATGCTGTCCCGGTGCGCATAGTGCATTGAATATAAGTAGATTAGCAAGTCCTAATTTAGTTTATTCCGATATTCCAACCCACGGACGACCGCTCGGCTGCCCGTCTGGTGTACCGGGTCGACGTTCAGCGATTGCTGCCCGCCACCAGCCGGTATTCATACAGCCGGCATTCCAGCGGGCCGTTGAACAGCGGCGTGCGGCGGTTGGCCTTGAGGCCGATCGCGCGGGGGAACTCGGGATCGCCGGAGATGAAGCAGGCGGTCCAGCCGGGGAAATGCTGCTTCAGGTTGTCGCCGACGGCGTGATAGAAGGCCACCAGGTCGTCCTCGCCGCCGAGACGCACGCCGTAGGGCGGGTTGCTGACGATGAGACCTTCCGGCAGGGGAGGATCGACGTTGAGGAAATCCGCTTCCATCAGCCGCACGCAGTCGAAGACGCCGGCGGCCTTCAGGTTGAGACCGGCGGCGCGGATCATCAACGGGTCGATGTCGGAACCGAAGAGAGGCAAGGGATGCGCGTCCCTGGCCCCGGCCTGGGCGGTCTTGCGCAGGCGCTGCCATTCCACCATGTCGAAGCTGGCCAGGTTCTCGAAGGCGAAATGGCGGTTGATGCCGGGGGCGATGTTGAGCGCCATCAGCGCCGCCTCCAGGAGGATGGTGCCGCCGCCCATCATGGGGTCGTAGAGCGGGATGTCCGGCGTCCAGCCCGCCAGTTTCAGCAGGCCGGCGGCGAGGTTCTCGTTGAGCGGCGCGGCGGCGGCCTCGACGCGGTAGCCACGACGGTTGAGCGGCGGTCCGGAAAGGTCGAGGTAGAGGGTGAAGCGCTCTTCCCCGAGAAACAGGGTGATCGGCACCCGCGGATCGTGGGTTTCCACGCTGGGCCGTTCGCCGACGGCGGCGCGGAAACGGTCGCAGACCGCGTCCTTGATCCGCAGGGTGACGAAGTTGAGGCTTTTCAACGGGCTGGCCTTGCCGACGGTGGTGACGGCGATACTGCGCGAGACGTCGAAAAGCGCCGGCCAGTCCACGGCCATCGCGGCTTCGTAGAGGTCGTCCTCGGTGCGGTAGCGCCCCTCGCCCACCTGCCAGAGCACGCGGATACCGAGCCGGCTCCACAGGTTGACCTTCCAGGCCAGCGCCAGGTCACCCAGGAAAGTGACGCCGCCACGTGCCGGCATCTGGTCGCCGGCGCCCATCTCGGCCAGTTCGCGCGCCAGCTCGTCCTCCAGGCCGCGCGGGCAGGAAACGAAGAAGCGGTGTCGCGCCGAGGGAGTGGGTTCCGTTGGCGGGCGCCGCCGGGGATTGCTCGACGCGCCGCCCTCCCGGGGCGGGCGCGGCGTGCCGGCGCGCGGCGCCGCGCGTTTTTCCGGGGACGCTGCCGGCGAACGTGGTTTGTGCGGCTTGCCGGCCGGTTTATCCTGCTGCGCCACGCTTTCCGCGGGTGGGCGCGGCTTGCCGGCACGTCGGTCGCCGAGGCGGGGACGGAACTTGGAAGGCGCGGCGGGCTCAGTCGTTGCCTCTACTGGCCGCTTGAGCTTGATTTTTGGACGATCGGAGTTGGACGATGACAAGGGAATTCCTCAATAAACTGAAGCCCAGCCCGGTGACCATGATCCTGATCGGGCTGATTGCCTACCTTTGGTTCCGCCCCCCGGCCTGGGTGACGGAGCAGAATCTGCCGGCGCCGGAAGTCGCGGTGCGGGCGGGTCAACACCTGTCCGACCTGCGTGGAAAGGTGGTGTTGGTGAATTTCTGGGCTACCTGGTGCCCGTATTGCCGCCACGAAATGCCGGCCATGCAGGCGTTCTACCAGGCCAACCAGTCGCGCGGGTTCGAGATTGTCGCCTACAGTCTGGATAAAACCCAGACCGAGGTGGACACCTTCATGCGCGCCGAGGGCTATACCTTCCCGGCGCCGCTGGCGTCGTCGCGGATCATGCAGGCATTCGGCGGCGTCGAGCGGGTGCCGCTGTCCTTCGTGATCGACCGCGACGGGGTGATCCGCCACCGCGTCGCCGGCCAGGTGCACAAGGGCCGGCTGGAATCGCTGATCGAGCCGCTGCTTACTGCTCCTGCATCTCGCTGAGCAGCCTGTCCATCTCGCGCCGGTAGTAGACGTAATCCATTTCCGGGCAGGGCCCGCCCAGGCGGGTGACGACGGCGGAGACCTGGCCGCGATGATGCGCATAGTGGGTGAACAGATGGGTCAGCGCGTCCCTCACCCACATCCTCCGCGTCTTGCCATCGCTGCTGGCGAAGCGGAGTTCCGACTCGAAGAACGTATCCGGCTGCGCGTCCAGCCAGCCTTGCAGCTTGCGGGCCTCGCGCCGCAGCGACTGCTTCAGCTCGCGGAAGTCGGGCTGGTTGATCACCCGGTAGTTCGCCTCGACCACCTCGCCCTGCAGGCGTCCCAGCCAGACCTGGCTGACCAGTAGCAGATGGTCGACGGTGTGATGGATGCTGTTGAAATACAGCCCCTGATCGCTGCCGATCACCTCGGGCTGCAGGTGATCCAGAGAATTGAACAGCACCTCGTTGGCCCAGTGCTGGTAATCGGCGAGCACGGTGAAATGACTTTTCCAGGAATACATGTCGGTCCCTTGTGCGCGGATTCAAACAATCGGAACTA
>CAZONS010000036.1:8417-17087 GCA_964581195.1 uncultured Thiobacillus sp.
CTTTTCCAGGAATACATGTCGGTCCCTTGTGCGCGGATTCAAACAATCGGAACTATAAGCGTTGCGCCACGCGAATTGACCCGTCGACGGCTCACCGGCATCACTCGACCTCCTTCACGGCGGGGGCCGGCTGTTCCCGGATGAGACGCGCGTTCATCGCGCGGGTAGCCGCAAGGCTGCCGTCCGCGGCGATGAACAGGACTTCCCGGATGCCCATCTTCGCCGCCAGGCGTGGCCAATCGGCGGGGCCGGCGATGAACAGCGGTTTGCTGGCGACATCCGACAGGGTGCCGGCATGGGCACCGTGGGCGATCACCGTCACCGCCTGGGTCTGGTCGGCCGGCCAGCCGCTGCGCGGGTCGATCAGGTGGCAGTAACGCTTGCCGTCGGCCTCGAAGAAACGCTGGTAGTCGCCGGAGGTGCCGATGGCTTCGCCGTCACGCAGTTCCAGCATCGCCAGCGCGCCGGCACGGCGCGGGTGCTGAATGCCGACCTTCCAGGCGGCGCCACCCTTGCTGCCCAGGGCCAGGATGTTGCCGCCGATGTTGATCAGGGCATCGTTCACGCCCTGGCTTTTCAGATAGGCCGCCGCCCGGTCGAGCGCGTAACCCTTGGCGTAGCCGCCAAGATCGAGACGCACCGCCGGGTTGCTCGCCTCCAGCGTGACACCCTCGATCCGCAGATCACTCATGCGCGGCTTGGCCGCCACCAGGCGCGCGATCCCGGCGCGGTCGGGCAGGCGCGGCTCGAAGGTATCGGAGTGAAATCCCCACAGCCGCACCAGATCGCCGATGGCTGGGTTGAACAGCCCCTCCGAGCGCTCCGACAAACGGCTGGCGTCCACCAGCATGGCCGCGAGTTCCGGGCTCAGGGTCGCGCTTGCCGGCCGCGCCGGGGAAGCGCCGGCGAGCGTGGCGTTGAGCGACTCCAGCGGCCCCGGCTGCCAGGCGTGCAGCGTCTGGTGCATCCGATCGAAGTCGCGCAGCACCTGGTCGGTGGCCTGCCGCGCCTTGTCCCGTTCCTCGCCGTAGACGGTGATTTCCACCAGGGTGCCGAACACGTAGGACTGCTGCTTGTGCAGGCGCTCGCCGCAGCCGGCGAGGAGCAGAAGCGGCAGCAGCATCCAAAGGATGCGAAGGACGCCGCGCGCCCCACCTTGTTCATTCACCGCCGACCTCGCGCTCCAGCGCATCCATGAACATCTCCGCCACGTTGAAACCGGTCTGCTGGGTGATTTCCTGGAAACAGGTGGGGCTGGTGACGTTCACCTCGGTGAGGCAGTCGCCGATCACGTCGAGCCCGACCAGCAGCAGGCCCGCCGCCTTCAGCTCCGGGCCGAGGGCGCGCGCGATCTCCCAGTCGCGTTCCGTCAGGGCTTGCGCCACACCTGTGCCACCGGCGGCGAGGTTGCCGCGCGTCTCGCCCTCGGCGGGAATCCGCGCCAGGCTGTATGGGACCGCCTGGCCGTCGATCACCAGGATGCGCTTGTCACCCGCCTTGATCTCCGGCAGATAGCGCTGCGCCATCACCGTTTCCGCGCCATGGCGGGTGATGGTCTCCAGGATGACGCCGAGGTTGGCATCATCCGGACGCAGGCGGAACACCATGGCGCCGCCCATCGCGTTCAAGGGCTTGACCACGATGTCGCCCTGCTCGGCGAGGAATTCGCGGATCAGCTCGGCATGACAGGTCACCAGTGTCGGCGCGATGAAGCGCGGATAGCGCGCGATCGCCAGCTTCTCGTTGTAGTCGCGCAGGGCGCGCGGCGCATTGAATACGCGCGCGCCCTGCCGTTCCGCCATGTCCAGCAGCCAGGTGGCATAGAGATAGGCCTGGTCGAAGGGCGGATCGGTACGCATGATCACCGCGTCGAACGAGGCCAGGTCGTGCCATTCCGCCGCCCCGCGCGCGAACCAGGGCGTGCCGCCGGTGAGCCGGACGGGGTGGGTGCGCCCGACCACCCACTCCGCCTTCCAGACCAGGTCGCCCGCCAGCATCGCGTTGATCGTGTGACCACGCCGGGCGGCCTCGACCATCATGGCGTAGGTGGAATCCTTGTAGGTCCTGAAGGTTTCGAGGGGGTCGGCGATGAACAGGAGGTTCAGAGACATGGTCCTATCCCGGGTACGGTCAGCCTGTGGAACTCACCGCGCTTTCCAGCACGGCAACCGGTAGATACAAACATAAGGGATTGTCCGCACAGGCCTGGAACCCCAGACCAACATAGAACGCGGCGGCGGGTGCGTTCTTGGCGTCCACCATCACCGCGTACAAGCCGACACGACGGGAGAACTCCAGCGCCAGATTGAGCGCGAAGGCGAGCAAGTTCTGGCCGATGCCTTGGCCTTGATGCCTCCGACTCACCGCCAGACGACCGATGCGTAGCATGGGCACGGGATAGCGGGGCAACTTCAGGTGCGCGGGCAGCGTTCCGGTCGCCACCTGGCCGGCGCTGACCGTGACGAACCCCAGCACGACCTCTCCCTCGTCGCTCACCGCCACATAGGTTTTGCCGAAGCCGCGCCGCTGTTGCTGACCGGCCTGGCGCAGGAGGAAGTCGTTGAGCGCGGGCTCGCCGCAATCGAAGCCATCGCGGCGGTGCCGCGCGTTCAACAGCTCGATACGCGTCATCTTCAGCGCCGCGACATGAGCTCATGCAGGGCTTCATTGGCTGGCGGCGGGTTTTCACAGGCGGCGATGAATGTCTCGAAATCACGCTGGGAAAGCACCAGCGTGTCGTTGTCCGAGACCACTCGGCGCGCCGCTTCATAGGCGTTTTGCAGCATGAAGCCGGACACCGTGGTGCCCATCAGCGCGGCGGCGCGTTCGATCAGCGCCTTGGCTTCGGGGCTGGTGCGCAAGTTGATGCGGACGGAATCGGTTGTGGTAGTGGACATGGCTCGGCTCACGCGGGAAACGGCTTTATTGTACGTCAATATGACGCACGACAACCTTAGCCAGATACCTGGTCCGGCTCCGTCCGCTCCAGTTCGATCGCCGCCGCCAGCGCGGCGAGGCGGGCGAGGACGCCGTAGGTGTAGAAGCGGTTCATCGGCGCGTCGGGGCGGGCGCCGCAATCGCAGAAGCTGCCGCTCTGGTCGAAGGCCAGCGGCACGAAATGCATGCCGGGGGCGTTGAGGTTCTCGTCGTCGGCGCGATTGGTGTGGACGCGATAGAAGCCGCCGATGACGAAGTGGTCGATCATGTAGACCACCGGTTCGGCCACCGCCTCGTTGAGGCTCTCGTAGGTGGGCACGCCTTCCTGCACCAGCACCTTGCTGACCGACAGCCCTTCCTTCACCACCGCCATCTTGTTGCGCTGCTTGCGGTTGAGGTCGCGCACGTCGTCGGGCGACTTCACGCTCATGATGCCCATGCCGTAGGTGCCGGCATCGGCCTTGACGATGACGAAGGGCGCGCGGTCGATACCGTGCTCGCGGTACTTCACGCGTATCTTCTCCAGCAGGTCGGCGACGTGGTCGGCCAGACATTCCTCGCCTTCCCGCGCCTGGAAATCCACCTCGCCGCACAACGCGTGATAGGGATTGATCATCCAGGGATCGATGCCGATGAGGCCGGCGAAACCCCGCGCCACTTCGTCATAGGCGGAGAAATGCTTGGACTTGCTGCGCGTCGCCCAGCCCGCGTGCAGCGGCGGCAACATGGTCTGTGTCGGGTCGAGATCGCGCAGGATGGCCGGCGCGCCCGCGGTCAGGTCGTTATTGAGCAGGATCGAGCAGGGATCGAAGCTCGTCCCGGAATCCGGACCGGGGTCCAGCCGCAGCCGGTTGCCCTCGCGCCGCACCGGTTCCAGCGTCAGCTGACCGCCATCGGGCAGATCCAGCACCAGGGGCTCCGCCAGATCCGGGATCAGGCTGCCGATGCGCACGGAAAGGCCGGTCTTGGCGATGATGTCGGCCAGCGCCGCGACGTTCTGCAGGTAATACAGGTTGCGCGTGTGGTTCTCGGGAATGATGAGGAAGCGGCGCGCGTCGGCGCACATCTTCTCCACCGCCACCTGCGCGGCCTGCACCGCGAGCGGCAGGAAGTCCGGGCTGAGATTGTTGAAACCGCCGGGAAACAGGTTGGTATCCACCGGCGCCACCTTGAAGCCGGCATTGCGCAGATCCACCGAACTGTAGAAGGGCGCGGGATGCGCCAGCCATTGCCGACGCAGCCAGTGTTCGATATCGCCCTGCGCCTCGATGACATGGCGTTCCAGATCCAGCAGCGGACCGGTGAGTGCGGTAGTGAGATGAGGGACCATGATGGCGTATGAAAATGCGGGTAGCCGGAGTGTAGTGCGTAGGCATGGCTCTCGCGAAACCCACCAAACTTACTAAAGTAAACCGTATCAGGACCGATATAGAGGATAGATACATCCTTTTATTCAAATCTCATGACACCCCTGGCCTCATTGTCCATACAGACGAAAATCGTCCTCACCATCGTTCTGCTCTTTCTCGCCGCGCTGGCCACCGCCACGCTGGTGACCGGAAGCAACGAGCGCGCCTGGGCCTTGCAGATCGGCCAGGACAAGGCCCGCGATATCGCGCATTCCTATTTCGACGGCATCAACACCCTGATGCTCACCGGCAGCATGGCGCAGCAGGACAGCCTGCGCGGCAAGTACCTGGCCATGCCCGGGGTGCGCGACATCGGCATCGTCCACGCTCCCGGCGTGCTGGAAGGGGTCAGCAGCCGCGCGGTGCCGCCGCGTGACGGCCTCGACCAGCGCGCCATCGGGGGGGAGCAGGTCAACGCGACGGGCGAGGATGGCGGCGGCCGTTTCGTCACCTACCTGGCGCCACTGAAGGCGAGCGAAAACCATCTCGGCACCAATTGCCTCAGCTGCCATCAGGTCGCGCCCGACACCGTGCTCGGCGCCGTGCGGGTCACCTACTCGCTGGCGGAACTGGACGCCGGCGTCCGCCACAACATGATGCTCGTGGGGGGGCTCAACCTGCTGCTCTCCCTGCTCGGCATCGGCCTGGTGATCGGCCTCTTGCGCGGCATCGTGATCAAGCCCCTGCTGAGCATGCGCGACAGCATGCGCGGTATCGAGCAGGACGCCGATCTCGGCCATCGCCTGACGGTCAGCTCCCGCGACGAGGTGGGCGCCCTGGCGCAGGCCATCAACGGCATGCTCGACAAGTTCAACGCCAGCCTGGGCCTGGTCGCGGCCTCTTCCGGCCATCTTTCCGGCGTCGCCGAACGGGTTTCCCGCGTCTCCGTGCGCGCGTCGGAGGCCGCCGCCCGGCAATTGCTCGCGGCCGAGGAAGCCACCCACTCCATCGACGACCTCAAGCAGATCGCCGCCGAGGCGGAGTCGGACGCGGCGAAAACCGCCGAAGCCTCGGTCGCCGCCGATCAGGAGGCGGACAACAGCACGAAAATGACGCGCGACGCGATCAACGGCATCCTCGGTCTGGTCGACGACATCGGCCGCGCCGGCACGGTGATCGAAGCCCTGGATCAGCGCAGCCAGGAGGTCAGCAATGTTCTCGAAGTGATCAAGGGCATCGCCGAGCAGACCAATCTGCTGGCGCTCAACGCGGCCATCGAAGCCGCCCGCGCCGGCGAACTGGGACGCGGTTTCGCGGTGGTCGCCGACGAGGTGCGCAAGCTGGCGAACCTCTCGCATCAGTCGACACGCGACATCGAGGAGATCGTGACGCAACTGCGTCAGGAAGCCCGTCGGGCGGTGCAGGTGATGAACGCCGCCCAGACCAGCGCGTCGGGCCACAGCCAGCGCCTGGAAGACTCGGTGGCCGGACTCGACCGCATCGCCACCCGGGTGGCCGACATCCGGGAATTGAACGGCCACATGGCGGAGTCGGTGCGCGCCCAGGGGAAGCTCACCGACAACGTCGACCAACGCATGCTCAGCATCGGCGAACTCGCCCGGCGCACCGCCGATGAGGCGGTGGAAACCCGTGGCGCCAGCGAGGAACTGGTCGCCCTCACCCACAAGATGAATGAATTGGTCGGGCGCTTCCAACTGCGCTGACCTGGAAACCTTCCCCGTTCGTGGCATGGTTGACGCGCCACGCAACGCCACCGGGAGGAGCGTCACTTCGCGGCACCCTCCCTGTTTGCGCAAGGAATTATTTTGCGCGCGCGCGATCCCATACCTCACCGACACGAGGATATGGCGATGCGCGCGACCCAACTCCTGCAACCCTTCCTGCTTGCCCTCGGCCTGAGCGTTCTGCTCGGCGCCTGCGCCAGAAGCGAATCCGCGCCCCCGATGGCCCAGGCGGCGACGCCGCATGATGCCCGGCTCGACAGCATCGTGCTCGGCATGGGCTGTTTCTGGGGCGCGGAAAAGCGCATGGCGGCGATACCCGGCGTGGTCGACGTCGAGAGCGGCTACGCCAACGGCGACATCGCCGGCACGTATGAAGCGGTGCTCGCCCACGAGCGCGCCGCGCGGCGCGGCGCCACGAAAGGGCGCAACCACGCGGAAGTCGTGAAAGTGACGTTCGATCCCGCGCGCGCCACCCTGGAAGCCGTGCTGATCCAGTTCTGGGAAAGTCACGACCCGACCCAGGGCGACCGCCAGGGCAACGACATCGGCAGCAACTACCGCAGCGCCATCTACACGAACAGCGCGGCACAACGGGAAATCGCCCTGAAGACCCGCGCGATCTATCAGCCGGCGCTGTCGAAAGCCGGTTTCGGCGCCATCACCACGGAAATCGCGCCGCTGACGCGCTACCACCCCGCCGAGGACTATCACCAGGACTACCTGAAGAAGAACCCCAAAGGCTATTGCGGCCTCGGCGGCACCGGCATCGACTACCCGGGCGTGACCGCCACGCCGGCCTCACCCCGGCTCGACACCAGGGCGCTGAACCACGAGCGGCAACTGGTGGTATTCGAAGCGGAGCACTGCCCCTTCTGCGAAAGATTCAAGGCGGACGTGCTCGACCACTGGCAATCCCCGGTCGCCGTGGCGACGACCCGTGACCCGAAGGCGCCGGGCGACTGGAAACTGGAAAAGGCCCTGTTCGCCACCCCCACCATCGTGCTGTTCGAGCAGGGCAGGGAGGTATCCCGCTACACCGGCTACAACGGTGAACAAACGCGTTTCTGGGCATGGCTGGGCCACCACCTGCTCACCCCGGAACAACGGCGAATCGCCTTCGAGGAAGGCACCGAGCGTCCCGGCAGCGGCTCGCACCTGGACGAGAAACGCCCCGGCACCTTCGTCGATCCGATCACCGGCGCCGCCCTGTTCCGCAGCGACGCCAAGTTCGACAGCGGCACCGGCTGGCCCAGCTTCTTCAACCCGGTCGCCGGCGCCCTCACCCTGCGCGAGGACGGGAGCCTGGGCATGAAGCGCGTGGAAGTACGCAGCGCCAGTTCCGGCATCCATCTCGGCCATGTCTTCGACGATGGCCCGCCGCCGACCCACAAACGCTACTGCATCAACGGCAATGTGCTGAGGTTCGTCCCCGACGGCAAGCGGTGAATTCGACGTGACAGACGGATTGCCCTCATCGCCTTCGCCCGCGCTATCATGCCCCCCACCTTCACCAGAGCCCTAAGCCATGACGACCACCATCCATGTCCTGCTGGTTGACGATCACCCCCTGCTGCGACTCGGCGTGCGCCGCTCCCTGGAAAACGAGGAAAGCTTCGCGGTCACCGGGGAATGCGCGGATCTCGCCCAGGTCCGCGCCTGGCTGGACGCTGGCGGCAAGGCCGAGGTCGTGATCCTCGACCGCAGCCTGCCCGACGGCGACGGACTGGAGGTGGTGCCGCAACTGAAGGCCGCCGGCATGAAAGTCATCGTGCTCACCGTGGAGGACGACGACTCGGAGATACGCGCCGCCATCGAGGCCGGCGTCGACGGCTACCTGCTCAAGTCCTCCGACAGCGATCAGATCTCGCATGCCATCGGCATGGTGCTGCAGGATGCCGGCGCCTTCCCGCCGCATGTGGTGCAGAAGCTCACCCGCAGCAGTGGCGAGGACCCGCTCGCCCGGCTCTCGGTGCGCGAACTGGAGATCGCCGAATACGTGGCCCAGGGCTACAGCAACAAGGTGATCGGCGGCAAGCTCAACCTCTCCGACAACACCGTGCGCAACCACCTCGCCAACATCATGCAGAAACTGAATTTCCACAACCGTGTGCAGGTGGCCACCCTGGTGCTGCAGCACCTGAAGAAACACAAACGGGCCTGACCGCGCCGCGAACCATGTCCAAGTGCCGCGCCGGATGCGGCGCCTGTTGCATCGCCCCCTCCATTACCTCACCCCTGCCGGGGATGCCGCGGGGCAAGCCGGCGGGCGTGCGCTGCGCGCACCTGACCGCGAACTCTCGCTGTGAATTGTTCAACCGCCCAGAGCGGCCGCCTTTCTGCGCCGGTTTGCAGCCCTCGCGGGAAATGTGTGGCGACGATCGGGAACAGGCCATGGCCTGGCTGACGGCGCTGGAACGGGCGACGCACCCATGAAAAACGCCGGCTGGAAGCCGGCGCTACAAGGGGCGCCATATCCGCGTCAGACGTGATATTGGCGGCTGAACTCCCGGACCGTGTCGACCAGCACGCGGACATTGTCCGGCGGCGTGAACTGGGAAATGCCATGGCCGAGGTTGAACACATGGCCCGAGCCCTGACCGTAACTGGCCAGCACCCGGCGCGCCTCGGCGGCGACCGCC
>CAZONS010000037.1:0-6374 GCA_964581195.1 uncultured Thiobacillus sp.
AGGAATACCTCCAGCACTACATCCCCTGGCTGCGCGCCGCCTGGTTGCGCGGGCTGGCGCGGCGTTTCTCGCGCGGCCAGTGCAATGCGCTCGACGCGGTGATCGTGCCCTCCGCGGCGATGCGCTCGCGGCTGCGCGACTATGGTGTCAGACGACCGCTGCACGTGCTGCCCACGGGTCTGCCCGCCAGCGCCTTCACCCCGGGCGACGCGCACGCCTTCCGCGCCCGTCACGGCATCGCGCTGGGACGGCCGGTGGCGCTGTTCGTCGGCCGCGTCGCCCATGAAAAGAACATCGGCTTCCTGCTGCGAGCCGTGGCGCTCGCTCGCCGCGACGTACCCGAACTGCTGTTCCTGATCACCGGCGAGGGTCCCGCGCGCGAGGATCTGGAACGCCAGGCGGCGCACCTGGGCTTGCGGGAGAACGTGCGCTTTCTCGGCTATCTGGACCGCAACCGGGAACTGCCCGCCGCCTATGCGGCCGCCGACGCATTCATCTTCGCTTCGCGCACCGAGACCCAGGGTCTGGTGCTGCTGGAGGCGATGGCGCAGCGCTGCCCGGTGGTGGGGCTGTCGGTGATGGGCACGGCGGACATCCTGGAACCCCGCCGCGGCTGCCGCGTCGCCCCGGACGATCCCGCGGCCTTCGCGCGGGCGCTGGTGGAACTGCTGAACGACCCGCTGGCGCGGATCCGCCTTGGCGACGAGGCGCGCGGCTACGCGCGGGAATGGTCGGATCAGGCCCTGGCGGCGAAGCTGGCGGCGCTCTACCGGAGCCTGGGGTGACGAAGCCGCTGCGCATACTCTTCGTCACCGAGACCTACCCGCCGGAAATCAACGGCGTGGCCATGACCACGCAGCGCATGGTGCTGGGCCTGCGCGCGCGAGGCCACTGGGTCGGCCTGGTGCGACCACGGCAACGGAACGAAGTGGCCGAGGCCGATACCTGGACGGTCACCGGCCTGCCGATTCCCGGATATCCCGGCCTGCATCTGGGGGCTCCCGCCTGGCGACACCTGGGACAGGTGCTGGACGCGCGGCGCCCCGACCTCGTGCATGTCGTCACCGAGGGCCCCCTGGGCTGGACCGCGCTATGGGCGGCGCGCGCGCGCCGCCTGCCGGTGACCTCCGGCTATCACACCCATTTCGATCAATACAGCGGTCACTATGGGCTGGCCTGGATGACGCCCTGGATCAGCGCCTGGCTCGACGCCCTGCATCGACGCTGCCGCGCCACCCTGGTGCCGACGCCGGAACTCGCGGCAAGTCTGGAGCGACGGGGCATCCCCAACGCGCGCGCGGTCGGTCGCGGCGTCGATACCCGTCTGTTTCACCCGGATCGGCGTGATATCGCCCTGCGCGCGCGCTGGAACCTGGCGGCGGACACCCTCGCCTGCCTCTATGTCGGTCGCCTCGCGCCGGAGAAGAATCTGGAAGTGGTGGAGCGGGCCTACGCCGCGATCGCCGCCCGCGACCCGCGCGCCCGCATGATCTGGGTGGGCGACGGTCCGTCCCTGCCCCGCCTGCGGGCGGCGCACCCGGATCATCACTTCGCCGGCCCGCGTGTCGGTGAGGAACTCGCCGCCCACTATGCCAGCGCCGACCTGTTCCTGTTCGGCAGCCTGTCGGAAACCTGGGGCAATGTCATCGGCGAAGCCATGGCCAGCGGCCTCGGCGTCGTGACCTACCGGCGGGCGGCCGGGGAGAAGCTGATCGAGGCGGGGGAAAATGGTCTGTCCGTGGACGCCGGCGACCCCCAGGCCTTCATCGCGGCGGCCCTCGACCTGGGCACGAATGCGGCGCTACGCGAGCGCCTCGGCCGCAACGCCCGCGAAACCATGCGCGCGCATGGTTGGAGCGCCATCGTCGAGCGATTCGAGGCGGTATTGCGAGAGGTTCTACACCAACAACGTAGGCTGGGGTGAGCGAAAGCGAACCCCTGTGTCAATGCTGGGGTTCGCTTTCGCTCAGCCTACGCATGCTCAATCCTCCGCCGGCTCGTCCAGGTATTTCTGCAGGCGCCGCTCGAACACATGGCGGTCGAAGCGCCACTCTTCCAGCAGGTCGATCGCCAGTTCGAACGGCTTCTTCTCCAGATCGTAGAGACAGCCCAGATCGAAATTGGCCGACGATTCCAGGGCCAGGCACAGATCCCGGAGGGTGGTGGTGGCCTGGTCGTCCGGATTCTTCCGGATGAACCTGGCGATGTTTTTTACGGCGTTGGCCATGATTGCTTCCTTACCAATGTAAAGCCCGCAAGCGGGCGGATTTCTTGTGCTGATGAGACCGCATGCGACCGGCGATGTCGCCCAGCAAGACAATCGCATCGAGCACGAACGGCCCCTTGTTCAGCATGACGCATTCCGCGCGTTCAGCCATCGCGGCGTCGGTCATTTCCGCGCGCGATGGCAGATTCACCTTGATCAACTGCTCGAACACCTGGGTGGCCCAGACGACCGGCACATGCGCCGCCTCCGCCAACCACAACATTTCTTCCTGGATCTCGGCGAGCCGACTCCAGCCAATCTCCACGGCCAGATCACCGCGCGCGATCATCAGGCCGAAGGGCCCGCGACTGGCGCCGTGGACGATGATCTCCGGCAGGTTGGCCACCGCCTGTCGAGTCTCGATCTTGGCGATGCGGCCCATGCCGCCGGCGCCACGCGCCTCCAACTCGTCCGCGAGGCGGTCCATGTCGGCCGCCGACTGCACGAAAGAATAGCCGACGATGTCGGCTTCGCGCGCGACAAAATCCAGATCGAGCAGATCCTTTTCACCGAGCGCGGGCAGGAGCAGATTGCTGTCGGGGAAGTTCAGTCCCTTGGCGGGGCGAATCTTGTCGCCCTCGGGACGGGCGCGGGTGATCCGCAGCCAGGCACCCGCCGCGTCGAGCCGTTCCACTTCGGCGCCGATCTGGCCGTCGTCGATGAACACCCGCTCACCTACCCGCAGGCTGTCGATGACCTCCGGCTGCGCGCAGGGGATGCGACCGGCATCGCCCTCCTCGGTACCGGCCGCGCCGGGCGCGGGGTCGCGAGACAGCAGCAGGCGGTCGCCGATATGGACCTGCAGGGTCTCCGGCGTGCTTTCCAGGGGACCGACGCGGCCAGCGCGGGGTCTGCCCTCGGCGGCCAGGTGTTTCAGGGCACAGCCCTGCTCCAGCCAGACCGATTCGGCCGCGCAGGCGAGGACATGGGACTCGCCCATACGCTCCAGCACGTTGAGGATGCGTTTCTTGCCGCGCGCATCGGTCGCCTCCACCAGTTCGCCCGGACGCAGGCGATCGAGCCAGTCGCGCGCCACGGCGAGACGCGGGTAGCCGGCCAGACCGATGGCGCCGCGCAAGCCCGGTCCACCCGGCTCGCCACTGGCGTCGAACAGAAAATAGGCCGGCGCGCGGGTATCGCCTCGCTCGTCGCGCTTGGGCTTCAGTCGCAGGCGGCCGGGTGTCTCCGCCATCTCGCCGGTACGCAGCTTGGGGCCGGCGAGGTCCATGTGGATCAGGCATTCACGACCCGCGGCGGCGGCGGCGGCGCGGACGTTGGCGATCATCGCCCGCCAGGTATCGGCATCGTCATGCGCGCAATTGATGCGGGCGATGTCCATGCCGTGATCGATCAACTCGCGCACGAAACGCATCTCGCCGGCGGCGGCGGTGGGCAGGGTCAC
Source organism: uncultured Thiobacillus sp. (assembly GCA_964581195.1). Lineage (GTDB taxonomy): Bacteria > Pseudomonadota > Gammaproteobacteria > Burkholderiales > Thiobacillaceae > PFJX01. The sequence continues at coordinate 3,669 of CAZONS010000037.1, forward strand.
CATGATGCGGGCGCGCCGCTGTTTCGGCTCGCGGCCGAGCAAGGCCTGGGTATTCTTGAGCAGGCGCTTGTCGCCCCGGCGATTGGCTCGCCCCGCCTTCAGCAGTTCCGGCTCGGCCACCGTGGCGCCGCCCAACGCCTCCAGCGCCAGTGCCACGGCATCCAGGGTGGCGACGACATGGCCCTCGCAGCGCCCGAGTGAGGACAGTCCAAGCTGACTCAACTGTTCCTGCAGGTCACGCAGGTCTTGCCGCCGAAAGGCGATGTAGGCGGCCAGATTGGCGGCATCCTGGGTGTCGGACACCGCCGCGAGGACATCCCGCCAGGAGGCGAGAAGCGACTGCTGTTCCGCGACCACGCGCGCGCGCAATCGGCTCAGTTCGGCTTGGATTTCTGGGAGGCTACGCACGGCTCGCACGGACTACTCGGGAGCCGACAGCTTAGTCACACAAGGTGACAGGGAGGTTAAGGAAATATGACAACGCGGGATCGTGCCGGCTCCAGAGCGAGCCGGCCGTCACCGCGAATCAGCCAAAGCGGCCGGTGATGTAGTCCTCGGTCTGCTTCTGCCTGGGCTTGATGAACAGGCTGTCGGTCTTGCCGAACTCGACCAGTTCGCCCAGATACATGAAGGCGGTGAAGTCCGAGATGCGCGCCGCCTGCTGCATGTTGTGGGTGACGATGGCGATCGTGTAGTCGTCCTTCAGCTCGTTGATCAGCTCCTCGATCTTGGCCGTGGAGATCGGGTCGAGCGCCGAGGTGGGCTCATCGAGCAGGACGATCTCCGGTTTCACCGCGATGGTGCGCGCGATGCACAGGCGCTGTTGCTGACCACCGGAAAGGGAAAGGCCGCTCTGTTGCAGCTTGTCCTTGGTCTCGTCCCAGATCGCGGCCTTGCGCAGCGCCCACTCGACCCTGTCGTCCATTTCCGACTTGGACATGCGTTCGTAAAGGCGCACACCGAAGGCGATGTTCTCGTAGATGGTCATCGGAAAGGGGGTCGGCTTCTGGAACACCATGCCGATCTTGGCGCGGACCAGGTTCACGTCCTGCTTCTTGTCCAGCAGGTTCTTGCCATGAAAGTTGATCTGTCCCTCGGCGCGCTGACCGGGATAGAGGTCATACATGCGGTTGAAGGTACGCAGCAGGGTGGACTTGCCACAACCGGAAGGTCCAATGAAGGCGGTGACGCGGCTCTTGGCGATATCCAGAGAGACGTTGTTGAGGCCACGAAAATCGCCATAGAAGAAGTTCAGATCGCGAATTTCCAGGATGGCATCGCCGTCGTTGGTGAGTTGGGGGGCGGACATGCGGTACTCCGTGTTCAGTCTGAGGATTTCTTGCGGAACAGCACGCGCGCCAGGATGTTGATCCCGAGCACGAACAAGGCGATCAGCAGCGCGCCGCCCCAGGCCAGGCTGACCCAGTTGTCGTAGGGGCTCATGGCGAACTGGAAGATCACCACCGGCAGGTTGCCCATGGGCTGTGACATGTCGGTGCTGTAGAACTGGTTGTTCAGGGCGGTGAACAGCAAGGGCGCGGTCTCGCCGGTGATCCGCGCGATGGACAGCAGGATACCGGTCACGACACCGGCCTTGACCGCGCGCAGGGTGACTTTCAACGACACCTGCCAGCGCGGCGCGCCGACGGCGAAGGCCGCCTCGCGCAGGCTGGTGGGCACCAATAACAGCATGTTCTCGGTGGTCCGCACCACCACCGGGATGGCGATCAGGGACAGGGCCAGCGCGCCCGCCCAGCCGGAGAAGCCCCCGAGCGTGGCGACCACCAGCGCATAGACGAACAGGCCGATGACGATGGAGGGGGCCGACAGCATGATGTCGGTGACGAAGCGGGTGGCGGCGGCGAATCTGGAGGTGGAGCCGAACTCGGCCAGGTAAATGCCCGCGAGGATGCCGATCGGGGTAGACACCAGCGTGGTCACCACCACGATCATCAGACTGCCGACGATGGCGTTGCGCAGGCCACCGCCCTCACTGCCGGGAGCGGGCGTGTCCTGGGTGAAGAAGTCCCAGGAGAGGGCGGCGAAGCCGTTGTAGAACAGCGTCCAGAGAATCCACATCAGGGCGGCCAGACCGAAGGCCATGGCGACCATGGACAGGGCAATGCCGATGCGGTTGATCCAGATGCGATTGGTATAGAGGTTCATGGGTATGACTCCTGCCGCCCGCTCACTTGCCCTGCTTGGCGACGCCGCGCTTGATCAGCCACTGGGAGATCGCCAGCACGATGAAGGTGATGACGAACAGCACCAGACCGAGGGTGAAGAGGGAGGATATGTGCAAGCCGGGATCGGCCTCGCCGAATTCGTTGGCGAGGGTGGAGGCGATCGATGTGCCCGGCGCGTAGAGACTGCCGACGATGCGGTTGGCGTTGCCGATCACGAAGGTGACCGCCATGGTCTCACCGAGCGCGCGGCCGAGGCCGAGCATGATGCCGCCGATGACGCCGACACGGGTATAGGGCAGCACCACGTTGACCACCACTTCCCAGGTCGTGCAGCCGACCCCGTAGGCGGATTCCTTGAGCGGCGGCGGCACGGTCTCGAACACGTCGCGCATCACCGAGGCGACGAAGGGGATCACCATCAGAGAGAGAACGATGCCGGCGGTGAGGATGCCGATGCCGATGGGCGGGCCGGCGAACCAGCCGCCGATCACCGGCACGTCGCCCAGCGCGGCCTGCAGGG
>CAZONS010000037.1:6474-16346 GCA_964581195.1 uncultured Thiobacillus sp.
ACGATGAAGTTGCCGGCGCGGTTCTTCAGCGCGACGAAGTTCATGCCGTTCTTCATGGCGTCGGCGATATCGACATAGCCGATGGCGCCGGCGATCTTCTGCACGTTGGCGGCGACGCCCGGGTTGCCCTTGCCGCCCACGCCGTTGGCCGGCCAGTTCACGGTCTTGTCGGCGCCAACGTCACGCTTGAAGGCCATGGACTGCTTGGCGAGGTAATGGGTGAACACGTGGGTGGTGCCGGAACCGTCGGAACGGTGCGACACGGTGATGGCGGTGGCGGGCAGCTTGAGCCCGGGGTTCAGCGCGGCGATGGCGGGATCGTTCCACTTGGTGATGGCGCCCCGGAAGATGTTGGCGGCGGTGACGCCGTCCAGCTTCAGCTTGCCGGACTCGATGCCGGGCAGATTGAAGACGATGGTGACACCCCCCATCACGGTCGGCACCTGCACCAGCTTGGCGGCATCCAGCTCATTCTCGGAGAGGGGTGCGTCGGTACCGCCGAAATCGACGGTCTTGGCCTTGATCTGCTTGATGCCACCGGAAGAGCCGATGCCCTGGTAGTTCACCTGGTTGCCGGTGGCGCCTTTGTAGGCCTCGGCCCACTTGGTGTAGACCGCATAGGGGAAGGTGGCGCCGGCGCCGGTGATGTCGGCGGCGAGGGCGGACAGGCTCAGGGACATGGCGGCGGCCAGCGTGGCCATTTTCAGCATGGTGCGATTCATGTTCGATCTCCAGACACTCGGGTCTTCAGTTAGGGACCCGCACAGCTTATTCGCCAATTATTACAGCCGCGTGACGACTGTAATAATTACCCGTGCCTCACACACCCGCCGCCGCCTTCACCGCCTCCGCGATATGGTGGGCGGTGCGCTTCACCTGGGCCTCGTCACGACCCTCCACCATCACCCGGATCAGCGGCTCGGTCCCGGAGGCGCGCAGGACGACGCGCCCCGTATCGCCCAGCTCCGCCTCGACATCGGCCACGGCCCGCGCCACTCCGGCGTCGCCATCTGTCTTGAACCCCTTGGCCACGCGCACGTTGAGCAGGATCTGCGGGTAGGTGGGACAGTCGCGCGTGTAGTCCGACAGTGACCGGCCGGAGCCGCGCAGCGCGGCGAGGACCTGCAGGGCGGAGACGATGCCGTCGCCGGTGGTGTGCTTGTCCAGGCAGAGGATGTGACCGGAGGATTCGCCACCCAGTTGCCAGCCGTTCTGTTGCAACACCTCCAGGACATAGCGATCGCCCACGTTGGCGCGCTTGAAATCGCAGCCGAGCGCCTTGATCGCCAGTTCGGTACCGAGGTTGGTCATCAGGGTGCCGACGACACCGCCATTGCGCTGGCCGCTTTCCTTGCGAAAGCGGGCGATGGCGAAGAGCAGCTTGTCGCCGTCCATGATCTGGCCGGATGCGTCGCTCATCATCAGGCGGTCGCCATCGCCGTCGAGGGCGACGCCGACATCGGCGCGATGCTGACGCACCGCGCGCGCCAGGCTGTCGGTATGGGTGGCGCCGCATTCCTTGTTGATGTTCATGCCGTTGGGTTCGCAGGCGACAGCGATGACATCGGCCCCCAGTTCGTGGAACACGTGCGGCGCGATGTGATAGCCGGCGCCGTTGGCGCAGTCCACCACGATGCGCATGCCGCGCAGGTCCATGTCGGTGGGGAAGGTGCTCTTGCAGAATTCGATGTAGCGGCCGGCGGCATCGTCGACCCGCTTGACCCGACCGAGCTGCCTCGACGAAGCGGTCTTCATCGGCTGATCGAGCGCGGCCTCGATCGCCAGTTCGACCGCATCCGGCAGCTTGGTCCCGGATGCGGAGAAGAATTTGATGCCGTTGTCCTCATACGGGTTGTGCGAAGCGGAGATCACCACGCCGGCCTGCAGGCGCAGGGCGCGGGTCAGGTAGGCGATTCCCGGGGTGGGCATCGGCCCGGTCAGACGCACATCGACGCCCGCCGCCGTAAGACCCGCCTGCAGGGCGGATTCCAGCATGTAGCCGGAGATGCGGGTGTCCTTGCCGATCAGCACGGCGGGGTGCTCGCCATGCAGGGCGTCATGTTCCGCCGCCGCCAGCACCTTACCGGCGGCATAACCGAGACGCATCGCAAAATCGGGGGTGATGGGCTCCTCGCCAACCTTGCCGCGCACACCATCGGTGCCGAAATACTTTCTGCTCATTGCCACTCTCCAAGTATGTTCATGATTTTAAAGGCATCCACGGTTTCCCCGACATCATGGACGCGCAGTATCGCCGCGCCACGCCGCGCCGCCAACAGGGCCGCCGCGACGCTGGCGGCCAGGCGCGTCTCGATCGGCCGACCGGTGATCCGACCGAGCATGGATTTGCGCGACACACCCACCAGCACCGGCGCGAGCCGCGCGAACTCCGGCAACGCCCTGAACAACGCGATGTTGTGTTCCAGCGTCTTGCCGAAGCCGAATCCAGGGTCGATCAGCACACGCTCGGCCGTGATGCCCGCCGCCCGGACGGCGTCCACCCGCGCGCTCAGATAGGCCAGCACTTCCGCCACCACGTCCTGGTAGCGTGGATCGCGCTGCATCTCGCGTGGCTCGCCCCGCATGTGCATCAGGCACACCCCGCACGCCGAGTCCGCCACCGCTTCCAGCGCGCCGGGCGCCCGCAGGGCGCGCACGTCATTGATCATATCGGCGCCGGCGGCCAGCGCGGCGCGCATCACCTCCGGCTTCATGGTGTCCACGGACAGGGCCGCGCCACAGTCGCGCAGGCCTTCGAGCACGGGCAGGACGCGATCGAGCTCGGCCTCGACCGGGACCGCCGCCGCCCCCGGCCGCGTCGACTCGCCGCCGATGTCGAGCAGGTCCGCCCCCGCCGCGCGCAGGGCGAGGCCGTGCTCGATCGCCTGGCGCGGCGACAGGAATTGCCCGCCATCGGAAAAGGAGTCCGGCGTGACGTTGACGATGCCCATGACCAGGGGACGATCCAGGGGAAACAGGGTGCGGCCGCAGCGGAACATGGTTGGGAAGTTCGAATGGCTTGAGAAGAGGCGTCTCGGATGATCGGTAGCGACCGGTTCGTGTATCTTGCCGACCCTGACCGACGTGGACGCGGCCCGACTGTAGCGGCCCCGCCCTGATGAAACAAGCCGGCCCCGCGCGCGCAAGGCGATCGATGAGGAGATGTCATGCGTTACTGGCTGAGTAACGCTGACCGACTCGGCCGGAACGTCGCGAAGCTGCGCCGCTTATTGGAAGTCGGGCGCTCATGCCGCCGTTGCGGCTGACGATTGTCCGATCTAGGAGGGAATCCGGGTGGGGAAGTTGCGATTCAGCCAGTGGCAAAACGCGGCAAGCGGGTTTGTTACCCTCTTTATTACCCTTACTCAAGGGTCATTACCCCCTCTTCCGCCATTTCACTGCCGGGTCAGCCCAGGGTTGCCACCATCTCGATCCTGGGCGCGACCGAGCGCACCACCTTCTGAATGCCATGCCCCGGATTGGTCTGGCGTTCCGACACGATCAGCCCCAGCTTCTCCAGCAGGCCCACATCCTTGGTGATCGCCGAGCGGTTCCTGTGCAGGCGTTGCGACAGTTCGTTGATGCTCCTCGCCTCATGCATGACTTCAAGCATCAGGCGACGCCTGGTCTCCGAAAGTACGGTGAACATCCGCTGCGGATCTTCAAACGAAAGCGTGACCTTGCCTTCGAAGGCTTCGCCACGATCCGCCCTCTGTGCGGCATCCTTTGCGCGCGAGAAAAACCCCGCCACCTCATCCGTGCGAACGACGACCTTGCTCATGGTCTCTGTCCTCGTGTGTTGTTCACAATCTCCAGCCATTCCTGCTGGAACCGTTCCTGGGTTGCCTCGTAACTCACGAACTCGACCGCTTCGACCACACCCAGGTAGTGCCGATGGTGGTAACCGTGGGCATTGTCGAAACCGAGTACACGCCCGTTGTCACCCTGGTGGATCGCGTGGTTGATGTAAGTCAGGTTGTACCGGGTCACTACCGTCCGCCCTTGTTCGACATACCCCCATACCTCATAGCTCAGGAGCCCTCCGCCCGACTTCGACTTGAGTTCGAAACGTTCCTGCTCAAGTAGCTCGTCCCTGGGTGCCTTTACCATCACGCATCTCCCCTACAGGTGTGAACGATGCTAGCACAGCTGAAGGGGAGGCTTCGTAGAATATGGCCGCTGCGGTTTGGCCCATTTCGTTCTCCTTGGGTTGGACTTTGGCAGAAATTGGGTGGGACTTTCTGGGTGGGAGTCAGGGTGGGAAAATGCGCTGGCTTGTTCAGAAACACGCGGGAACGCGTTGGCACATGATCGCAACGAATCACAAGCAAAAACAGCAAGTTGGTAGAAACCCATAGGATCACCGAGGAATATAAATGCGTTACTGGTTGATGAAATCCGAGCCCGCTGAATTCAGCATCGACGACCTGGCGAGGGATGGGCATGTGGCGTGGTATGGCGTGCGCAACTATCAGGCGCGCAACTTCATGCGCGACCAGATGCGGGTGGGAGACGGGGTGTTGTTCTACCACTCGACCTGCGCGGAGCCGGGTATCGCGGGCCTGGCGGAGGTGAGCACGCCGGCCTATCCGGACGCGACCCAGTTCGAGGCGGGCGGCAAGTATTTCGACCCCAAGGCCACCCGGGAGAATCCGCGCTGGTTCAACGTGGAGGTGAAATATGTGAAGCACACCCGCTTGCTGCCGATCTCGGAACTGCGCGGTTATCCGGAACTGGCGAGCATGCGCATCCTGGCCAAGGGCAACCGCCTGTCGATCACGCCGGTAGACCCGGACGAGTGGAACTTCATCCTGAAGCGACTGGATTGATGCTTGTGGAATGGCTCGCGCTCGATTTCGGCCTCGGCCTGGCCGCGGGGTTCATGGCCGGACTGCTGGGGGTGGGTGGCGGCCTGATCATGGTGCCGGTGCTGACCTGGACGTTTCTGGAGCAGGGCTTTTCCGCCGCCTACAACATCCATCTGGCACTGGGCACTTCTCTGGGGGTCATCGTCATCACCTCGATCTCCAGCATGAAAACGCACCACGCGCATGCCGCCGTGGAATGGCATGTATTCAGACGCATCATGCCGGGCATCGTGTTGGGTACCCTGGCCGGCGCCTGGCTGGCGGCATGGTTTTCGGACCGGGGCCTGAAGGTGTTTTTCACGTGTTTCCTGTTCTATGTCGCCACCCAGATGCTGCTGGGCTTCCGTCCCAAACCCGCGCGCACCTTGCCGGGTTTGCCGGGAATGACGGCGGCGGGCGGGGTGATCGGCATGGTGTCGAGCTGGGTGGGCATAGGCGGCGGCACGCTGACCGTGCCGTTCCTGTCCTGGTGCAATGTGCGCATGCAGGTCGCCATCGGCACGTCGGCGGCGATCGGCCTGCCCATCGCGGCTTCCGGCGCGCTCGGCTACATGTTGTCCGGTCGCGGCATCGCCGGCCTGCCGGAATGGAGCCTGGGTTTCGTCTATCTACCGGCCCTGGGGGCCATCGCGGCGGGGAGTTGGCTGACCGCGCCGCTCGGCGCGCGCAAGACCCACATCTGGCCGGTGGCGACGTTGAAACGGGTGTTCGCCGGCCTGCTGTATCTGCTGGGTGTACGAATGGCCTATGGCCTCCTGGCCAGCTGACGGATAGAACCGCTTTTCGTTCGCCACTGGAGATTCCCATGCGCCTGTTCGCCCTGCTCTTCACCCTGTTGCTCGCCCTCCCCGCCACCGCCGCCGATTACGCGCGCGAGAAAAAATGGGCCGATGAAGTCCTGCCCGCCGTGCTGACCGGCGATCCGGTCTGGCTGGAAGTACTGAAGGGGCCGCATAGCGGCCGCAAGTTCCTCACCCTCTATACCGAGGCGCCCGACGCCAGGGCGGGGGTGATCGTGGTCCACGGCATGGGCGTGCATCCGGACTGGGGGCTGATCGGGCCGCTGCGGCAGACACTGCCGGATCATGGCTACGCCACCCTGTCGGTGCAGATGCCGGTGTTGAAGGCGGATGCCAGAGGCGAGGACTATCCCGCCACCTTCGATGAAGCCGCCGCCCGCCTGGCCCAGGCGGTGGCCTTCATGGAAGCCAAGGGCTACAGGAAGATCGCACTGGTCAGCCACAGCATGGGCTGCCGCATGACCGCGCGCTATCTGGAAAAGACGCCGAATGCGCCGATCCAGGCCTGGGTGGCCATCGGCGCCTCGGCGGCGCTGGATTACGGCAAGCTGAAATTCCCGGTGCTGGACATGTACGGCGAGAACGACCTGCCGCAGGTGTTGAAGGTGGCCGCCCAGCGCGGCAAGGGCTTGAAGGGCAACTCCGCGCAGGTGGTGGTGCCCAAGGCCGACCATTTCTTCGAGGGCCGCGACAAGCCCTTGCTGGAGAACGTGCGCGGGTTTCTGGACAAGACGTTGTAACGCGTGACGCCGTTCGATTCCGTAGGGTGCGCCGCGCGCACCATTCAGCTCGGTGCGCGCGGCGCACCCTACGGTCTACACGATGTCCAGGTGATCCAGCCCGGATAGCGGCGATTCGCCGCGTTCCTCCTTGGCGTGCAGCTTGATCTTGAGGCGCAGGTCGTTGAAGGAGTCGGCGTTGCGCAGGGCATCCTCGGGACTGATGATGCCGATGTTGTTGAGGTCGAACAGCGACTGATCGAAGGTCTGCATGCCGAGATCGCGCGAGCGGGCCATGATGTCGCGGATCTCGTCGAGGCGGCCCTTCATGATCAGGTCGGAGATCAACGGCGAATTGAGCATGACCTCGGCCGCCGGGATGCGGCCCTTCTTATCGGTTCGCGGCACCAGGCGCTGCGAGATGATGGCGCGCAGGTTGAGCGAGAGGTCGAGCAGCAACTGGTCGCGGCGGTCGCGCGGAAAGAAGCTGAGGATGCGGTCGAGCGTCTGACTGCCGTTGTTGGCGTGCACCGTGGACAGGCAGAGGTGGCCGGTCTCGGCGTAGGACAGGGCATATTCCATGGTCTCGCGATCACGGATCTCGCCGATCATGATCACGTCCGGCGCCTGCCGCAGGGTGTTCTTCAGGGCCACTTCCCAGGATTCCGTATCGGAGCCGATCTCGCGCTGGGTGACGATGCTCTTGCCGTGCTGGTGCACGAATTCGATCGGGTCCTCCACCGTGACGATGTGCTCGCTGGCGATGCCGTTGCGGTAGCCGATCATCGCCGCCAGGGTGGTCGACTTGCCGGAACCGGTCGAGCCCGCGAGCAGCACCAGGCCGCGCGGCATCATGCTGACGTCGCGCAGGATGGGCGGCAGGTGAAGTGATTCCAGCTTCGGAATCACGGTGTTGATCAGGCGGAATACCAGACCGGTACGCCCTTGCTGAATGAAGGCGTTGACCCGGAAACGTCCGATCTCGTGGTCGTGAACGGCGAAGTTGGCCTCCTTGGTGGCGAGGAATTCCGCCCGCTGCTTCTCCGTCATCACCGCCTTGGCGTACTCCAGGGTTTCACTGGGCGTCAGACTCTGTCGGGTAATGGGGGCCACCTTGCCGTCCAGCTTGATGGCGGCGGGAAAGCCGGCGGTGATGAACAGGTCGGAGGCGCCGCGCGCGACCATGAAGCGGAGCCATTCGAGGATCTGCTTGTGGAAGTCGTTCATTGGACTACCCTCCTGTCGCTAGGCGACATCCTCCCCGAGGGAGGCATCGCGCCCCCTTCGGACGGCCGAGCGGGGGCGCTCATACCGGGAACATGTCTTTGTTCATCGCCACGGAACGGGCATCCGCCGAGGAGATCACATTGCGCCGCATCAGGTCGGCGAGTGCCTGATCCAGGGTCTGCATGCCGATGGACTGGCCGGTCTGGATCGAGGAATACATCTGCGCCACCTTGTTCTCGCGAATCAGGTTCCGGATCGCCGGCGTGCCGATCATGATCTCGTGCGCCGCGACGCGGCCGCCGCCATCCTTGCGTTTCAACAGCGTCTGCGAAATGACCGCGCGCAGCGATTCGGACAGCATCGAACGCACCATCTCCTTCTCCGCCGCCGGGAAGACGTCGACTATACGGTCGACGGTCTTGGCGGCCGACGAAGTGTGCAGGGTGGCGAAGACCAGATGGCCGGTCTCGGCGCCGGTCAGCGCCAGGCGGATGGTTTCCAGGTCGCGCAGTTCGCCCACCAGGATGATGTCCGGGTCCTCGCGCAGCGCGGAACGCAGCGCCTCCGCGAAACCGTGGGTGTGCGGCCCCACCTCGCGCTGGTTGATCAGGCACTTCTTGCTCTTGTGCACGAATTCGATCGGGTCCTCGATGGTGAGGATGTGGCCGAACAGGTTCTCGTTGACGTAGTCGATCATCGCCGCCAGCGTCGTCGACTTGCCGGAACCGGTGGGGCCGGTGACCAGGACGATACCGCGCGGCTGGTCGGAGATCTCCTTGAAGATGCGCGGCGCCTCCAGTTCCTCCAGGGTCAGCACCTGGCTGGGAATGGTCCGGAACACCGCGCCGGCGCCGCGCTCCTGGGTGAAGGCGTTGACCCGGAACCGCGCGATGTTGGGCAGTTCGAAGGAGAAGTCGACTTCCAGATGCTCCTCGTAATGCTTGCGCTGGGTATCGCTCATCACGTCGTAGATCATCGCCCGCGTCGAGGTATTGTCGAGCGGCGGCAGATTGATGCGGCGGATGTCGCCATGCACCCAGATCATCGGGGGCAACCCGGCGGAGAGATGGAGATCGGAGGCTTTGTTCTTGACCGAGAAGGCAAGAAGTTCGGAAATTTCCATTATAATTCCCTAAGTTACGTGATATTTCCGCGGGAGTTCGAGGCATTATGGGTGCGATAGCGGCCGCCGTGCAAGCCTGCCGAAAACGCATCGAAGCGTCTTGCGTCGATGCCGGCCGCGCCCCCGCAAACGTGCTTCTGCTGGCGGTGAGCAAGACTTTTCCCGCCACGGCCATCCGGGAGGCGCACGCCGCCGGCCTGACGGCCTTCGGCGAAAGCTACCTCCAGGAAGCCTTGGCCAAGCTCGATCTGCTGGCCGACCTCCCGCTCGAATGGCATTTCATCGGCCCCTTGCAGAGCAACAAGACACGGCCGGTCGCCGAACGCTTCGCCTGGGCGCATGGGGTCGAACGGGAAAAGGTCGCGCGGCGCTTGTCCGAACAGCGACCGTCCACCCTGGCCCCGCTCAATGTCTGCGTCCAGGTCAATGTCAGCGGCGAGGCGAGCAAGCACGGCGTTCCCCCGGAACAGGCGCTGGCGCTCGCCCGTCTGATCGACGGTCTTCCCGGCCTGCGTCTGCGCGGCTTCATGACGATCCCGGAGGCCACCGCCGACCCGATCAGGCTGCGCGACCAGTTTTCGCTCACCCGCCACCTGCTGGAGCGGGCCCGCGCGGAGGGCCTGGCCGTGGACACCCTGTCCATGGGCATGTCGGCCGATCTCGAATCCGCGATACTGGAAGGGGCGACGATCGTGCGCGTGGGCAGCGCCATTTTCGGCGCCCGCGCCTATCCCATCGAAGAACAAGGAAGATACCCATGAAACTCGGCTTCATCGGCGGCGGCAACATGGCCGCGGCCATCATCGGCGGCCTGCTGCAAAAGGATTTTGCCGCGACGGACATCATTGTCGCCGAACCCCTGGCGGAACGACGCGCGTGGCTGGCGAGCGAGTTCGGCGTCGAAGCCAGCGACGACAACACCGCCACGCTCGTGGCCGACGTCCTGTTGCTGGCGGTCAAGCCGCAGCAACTACGCGAGGTGCTGCTCGGCCTGCCCGCGCTCGCCCCCGGCCAACTGGTACTGTCGATCGCGGCGGGCGTGCGGGCCAGCGACATCTCCCGCTGGCTGCGCGACCATCCCGGCGTGGTCCGCGCCATGCCCAACACTCCCGCCCTGGTCGGCGCCGGCATCACC
>CAZONS010000038.1:0-16241 GCA_964581195.1 uncultured Thiobacillus sp.
TGGAGGCGGAGTTGTGGAGCGCGTTGCCGGAGCCCGCCATGTTGCCCGAAGCGCCCGCCGAGCCGCCGCCGGAACCCGTCAAGCCGGTGGCGCCCGTGGTTCAGCCGGAGGTGGCCAAACCCGACATTGCCCTGGAACGCGCCGAGAAGAAAAGGCGCGAGCAGGAGGCGCGCGAACGGGAACTGCGCGAGCAGGAGGCCCGGCGCCAGCAAGTGGCCGAGGAAGCGGCCCGCGCTGAGCAGGAAAGCCAGGCGCGGGCCGAGAGGGAAAGCCAGGCGCGGGTGGAAAGGGAAAGACAGGCGCAGGCGCGCCGCGATGCGCAGCGCAGGCAGATGGAACAGGAGCTCGCGCGCCAGGCGCAGGAGGATCTGGCGGCCGAGGAGGTCCTGCTGCGTGGCGCCCAGCGCTTGCAGCAGGAAAAGGCCAGCCGTCAGGCGCGCGTGGTCAGCGAATATCAGGATCGCATTCGCAACAAGATACTGGGTCATGTGCGCCTGCCGCCTTCGCTATCCGGCAACCCCGCGGTCGAGTTCCGCGTGGTGCTGCTGCCCAATGGCGAGGTCCTGCGCGTGGCCCTGTTGCGCGGCAGTGGCCAGTCGGCCTACGACCTGGAAATGGAACGCGCCATATTCAAGGCGTCGCCCCTGCCGCTGCCCAACGAGCGCGAGGTGGCGGCGGTGTTTCGCGAGGATTTGATACTCAAGTTTCGAGCCAGCGACAACTAGACCCGGTCCGTCCCCGGCGGGTCGCCATTTTTTTGCTGATACCATTGCCCTCATCCCAACTGGTGTTTCCCATGATTTTTCGCACGATTCGCCTCCTTTTTCCGTTTCTGCTCGGTTTTCTCGCCCTCTCGGCGAAGGCGGAGATGACCATCGAGATCGTTGGCGGCGCCGCGACCCGGATGCCGATCGCGATTCTGCCGTTTTCGCTCGCCGTGACGCCCGGGATGCCGTCAGGCTTGAGCAATCCGGCCGAGGTGGTGGCGGGCGATCTCGGCCGCAGCGGCTATTTCCGCTTGCTGGATACCGCCGATGTCGTGGCGCCACCCGCCGACCCGCAGGACCTGCAACTCGCCTTCTGGAAGAGTCGCGGCGCCGAGGCCGTGGTGATCGGGCAGGTCAGGCCGCGGGGCGGAGATCGCATCGAGGTCCGCTTCTGGTTGTATGACGCGGTGCGGCAGACGCAGTTGAGCGCGCTCTCGTATACCACCTCCCCGGAGGGGCTGCGCGCCGTCGCGCACCGGATCGCCGACGCCGTGCACCAGGCCCTGCTCGGCGAGCCGGGGGCATATGGCGGGCGCATCGCCTACATCCTCAAGCGCAATGGCCGCTACGAGTTGCAGGTGGCTGACGCCGACAGCCAGAACGCGGTGACCATCACCGCTTCCCCGGAGCCGCTGATTTCCCCGGCCTGGTCGCCGGATGGCCGGCGCCTGGCCTATGTCTCCTTCGAGGACAGGAAGCCGGTGGTCTATGTGCAGAATCTGGCCGATGGCAGCCGCCGCGCGGTGGCGAAGTTCCGGGGCTCCAACTCCGCGCCCGCCTGGTCGCCGGATGGACGCCGCCTGGCGGTGACGCTGTCGAAGGATGACACCTCCCAGATCTACCTGCTCGATCTGCTGACCGGCGAAGCCACCCGCTTCACCCGCGGCGGCGCCCTGGATACCGAGCCGGTGTTCAGTCCGGATGGCCAGTGGCTGTACTTCACTTCCGATCGGGGCGGCTCGCCGCAGATCTATCGCGCCGCGCTGGCCACCGGCGCGGTGAGCCGCGTCACCTTCGAGGGCGGTTATAACGTCTCGCCGGCCTTGTCGCCGGATGGTCGCACGCTGGCATTCGTGCATCGCCGCGATGGCCGCTTTCATGTCGCGGTGATGGATCTGAACAGCCGCCAGATGCAGGTGCTGACCGATACCGTCCACGACGAATCCCCCAGCTTCGCGGCCAATGGCCGCCTCCTGCTTTACGCGACGCTGGTCAACAATCGCGGTGTTCTGGCCACGGTGAGCGTGGATGGCAAGGTCAAGCAACGTCTGTCGCAGAGCGGTGATCTGCGCGAACCTGCCTGGGGGCCCTGACATCCTTTCCCTTCGAAGCCGCTATCATCGACCCCATTCAATATTCAGCAAGGAGCTCTCATGAAACAACTCGCCTATGCACTCACGCTCGCCGTCCTGTTGGCCGGCTGCGCGGGTACCCCGTCCCAGGAGGCGGCCATCGAGGATCGTGGCGTCAAGGCGGCGGAGGCCGTGCCGACCGAAGGCGCCAGAATCGTCGAGGCGACGACGGTGGAGACCCGTGGCGCGGCGGGCGCGGCGCGCGTCTCCGAGGCGGATAACAAACCGGGCATGGGCGTGCAGACCTCGGCCAGCCTGTCCGGCTCCATCGCGGAGAAGCCTGTGGATACGGTGGCTACGCATGGTCTGGCCGCGGCGACTTCCGAGGTCAAGCCGCTGACCGATGCTCCGGCGGGGACCGGGGGCGCCACCGTGGCTGGCACCGGTGCCGGTGCCGGTGCCGGCGGCGATGGCCAGACTGGCGCGACCCAGGATGTCCTGCCCAGGCCCGACGCGGTTCCGACCTGGGGGGACCTCACCAATCCCGAAAGCCCATTGTCGAAGCGGCGCCTGTTGTTCGACTATGACAGCTCCGCCATCCGCGACGAGTACCGCGCGGTACTCGAAGCCCACGCGCGCTTCATGATGGGCAACAAGGAGGCGAGGGCCATCCTGCAGGGCCATGCCGACGAGCGCGGCAGTCGTGAATACAACCTGGCGCTGGGTCAGCGTCGCGCGGAGAGCGTCCTGAAGGCGCTGAATCTGCTGGGGGTCCCGGAGCAACAGATGGAAGCCGTTTCCTTCGGCGAGGAGAAACCCGTCGTCGAGGGGCATGACGAGGACGCCTGGCAGCAGAATCGTCGTACCGAAGTGTTGTACCAGGGCGAGTGAGCCCGAGAGAAAACCAAACAAGGAGCTTATGAATGAGCAAGATGGCGCGGATGGCCTGGGTGGCCGCCTTCTTCGCGGCTTCCGGCGTCCATGCCGGCCCGCTGGAGGATGCGCTGGCCCGTCTGGAAAAGAGCCTGCAGGCGCAACAGGAGCGCATTGCCCGCCTGGAGGCGCAGTCGGAGTCCAAGGGGGTGATCGGACTGCATAACGAACTCGGGCTGCTCAAGGCCGAGATGGCCCGTCTGCGCGGGTTCCAGGAGGAGCAGGCCTATCAGATGGATGTCGCCGAGAAGCGCGTCAAGGATCTGTTCGTCGATCTGGATACCCGCCTCGCTCAGGTGCGGGAGCTCGCCAGTCGGCCCGCGCCCGCGCAGGCCGACGCCATTCGGTTGCAGCCGGCGCAGAGTCTGGCCACCGTGCCGGTGACGGCGCCCGCCGACCCGGGCGATGAGGCGCGCGACTACGGCGCCGCCCACGCCCTGGTCAAGGGGGGCAAGTACCAGGAGGCCGCGCAGGCCATGCAGGTGTTTCTCGACACCTATCCGAGCGGCACCCTGGCGCCCAATGCGCTCTACTGGAAGGGCTTCTCCCAGGTCAATCTGGGTGATTTCGTGGGCGCGGCGGTGACCTATCAGAAGTTGATCGACGACTATCCGAGCAGCAGCAAGGCCCCGGACGCCATGCTCTCCCTGGCGCGCGCGCGGATTCAAGCGGGCGAACTCGCGCTGGCGCGCGGGGTGCTGGATCAGTTGGTCGTGAAATATCCCATCAGCAAGGCCGCCGCGACCGGGAAAAAACTGCTCGCCACACTCAATTGACCCCGCCGCTGGATACCCGGCTTCGCGTCAGCGAGGTCTTTTTCTCACTCCAGGGCGAGGCCAGTCGGGTGGGCTTGCCCAGCGTGTTCATCCGTCTGACCGGTTGTCCGCTGCGCTGCGGCTACTGCGATACGGAATATGCCTTTCAGGGCGGAGAGTGGCTGAGCGTCGGTGATCTGCTGGCGAGGACGCGGGGTTACCCGACCCGCCACGTGACGGTCAGTGGCGGCGAGCCGCTGGCGCAAAGGGGCTGTCTGGATCTGCTCGTGACGCTGTGCGACGCCGGCTTCGACGTTTCCCTGGAAACCAGTGGCGCCCTCGATATCGGCGCGGTGGACGCGCGGGTGTCGCGCATCGTCGACGTGAAGACACCGGGCTCCGGCGAGGAGGAACGCAATCTCTGGCGCAATCTCGATCTGTTGTCGCCGCGAGATGAGGTGAAATTCGTCCTCACCGGCGAGTCGGATTACCTCTGGTCGCGCGAGGTGCTGCTGACGCGCGGCATCGCGGCGCGCTGCCCGGTGCTGTTCTCGCCCGCCTGGGGCATGCTGGAGGCACCGCGGTTGGCGGAATGGATCCTGCGCGACGGCTTGCCGGTGCGGATGCAGGTGCAATTGCACAAGTTGCTCTGGAGCGAAGCGAGGGGGCGATGATGACACCGGTGGGACGCGCGGTGGTATTGCTCTCGGGTGGGCTGGATTCGGCCACCGCCCTGGCCGTGGCCCGCGCCGAGGGTCATGACTGTCACGCCCTGAGTCTCGATTACGGGCAGCGGCATCACGCCGAGTTGGCCGCGGCGGACGCGGTCGCGCGGCACCTGGGCGCGCGGGAGCATCGTGTGATGCGCCTGGACATGGGGCCGTTCGGCGGCTCCGCGCTGACCGATGCGAGCATCGACGTCCCGGAAACGCCCGGCGAGGGCATCCCGGTGACCTATGTGCCGGCGCGCAACACCATCATGTTGTCGCTGGCTCTCGGTTGGGCGGAAGTACTCGATGCCGAGGCCATCTTCATCGGCGTCAATGCCCTGGATTATTCCGGTTATCCGGATTGCCGACCCGACTTCATCGACGCGTATCAGCGACTCGCGGATGTCGCGACCAAGCGCGCGGTCGAGGGACGCCCGATCCATATCCAGGCCCCGCTGATCGATCTTTCCAAGGCCGAGATCATTCGTCTCGGGACACGTCTGGGCGTCGACTATGCGTTGACCGTTTCCTGCTATCAGGCCAGTCCCGAGGGGCGCGCCTGTGGTCGCTGCGACTCGTGTCGATTGCGTCGCCAGGGCTTTATCGAAGCGGGGATTCCCGACCCGACGCCGTACTGACCCGGAGTGGTTTTCCGGTCAGACCTTGCCCCTATAATCCGCCGGCTCGTTGTAATGAATATGTCTGAGGAGACATGGAGATGGAAACGATGGAAAACACTCAGGATCTGATACAGATGGTCGCTTGGATGGGATTCGTCCTGGCTTTCATCTTCGGCTACGTCGCCAACAAGACCAGTTTTTGCACCATGGGCGCCGTATCCGATGTGGTGAACATGGGTGAATGGGGGCGCATGCGCGCCTGGCTGCTGGGCATCGCCGTCGCCATCCTGGGTACCAATGTGCTGGCGTATTTCGGTTATCTCGATCTCGGCCAGACCTACTACACGCGCGGCACCGTCTATTGGTTCGGGGCTCTGGTCGGAGGGCTCACCTTCGGTGTCGGCATGACCCTGGCGGGGGGGTGCGGCCAGCGGACCCTGGTGCGACTGGGCGGCGGCAATCTGAAATCCATCGTTGTCTTCATGTTCCTGGGCTACACCGCGCTGGTGACCATGAACGGCGTCCTGCGCGTGGTGGTCGACAATGTCCTGCGCGCGGACATCTTCACGCTGCAACTCAAGGGGGCGCAGACCCTGCCCGCGATGTTCGGGATCACGGATGCCAGCCAGTCGTTCATCATCGCCGCGGTCATCGCCGCCGTGGTGCTGGTCTTTGTCTTCATCAACAAGGACTTCCGCGAAAACGGAGACAACCTCCTCGCGGGCGTGGTGGTGGGCCTGGTGGTGGTGGCGGGTTGGTATGTCACCGGCCATCTCGGCGTCGGCGAAAACGAGTTCATGGAAAAGTCCTATCTCGGAACCGATTCCAAGCTCGCGGAGTCCATGACCTTTGTGGGGCCGCTGGCCTACACCATGGATCTCTGGGTATACTGGCGTGACAAGCATGTGACCTTCGGCGTGGCCAGCGTTTTCGGTGTGGTTATCGGGTCCTTCATCTATTCCGTGTTCAACCGCACGTTTCGTTGGGAATATTTCAATTCCCCGCAAGACATGTTTCGGCATATCGTCGGGGCGGTGCTGATGGGCTTTGGCGGCATCACGGCGGCCGGATGCACGATCGGCCAGGCGGTGACGGGGGTCTCGACCCTGGCGGTCAGTTCGTTCATCGTGTTCTTCGGCATCGTCGCCGGTGCGGCGGTGACAATGAAAATTCAGTATTTTCTGCTCATGCGCTCGTCCTGATATTCATTGACCATTCAAGTTATTACGATGTTCAGCCGATATGGGTTGAAGTGGCCGCGAGTGGCAACGTAACAAGAGGATGTTTCTGATGAGAAAACTGCTGGGTGCTTTGCTGATCGGTCTTGCCGCGATGGTGTCAGGCGCCCATGCGGCGGACGAACCGGTGAAGGCCATCAACTTCCAGTTCACCGACATCAACGGCAAGTCGATCCAGCTTTCCGACTTCAAGGGCAAGTGGGTGCTGGTGAACTTCTGGGCGCCGTGGTGTCCCCTGTGCTGGGTGGAAGTGCCGACGCTCAATGAACTCAACAAGCGGCGTGACTTCGTGGTGATCGGTGTCGGTCTCGACTACGGCCCGGATGAGAACGTGGTTCGCGAAACCGCCGGTCGCCACAACCTCGATTTCCACGCCGTGGTCGCGGGCGGCGCGCGACGCAACCAGGACAGTCCCTTCCGTCAGGTGGGGCCGGTCGACTTCTATCCGACTTCCTACATCTACGATCCCAATGGCGAAATCGTCATGTTCATCCCGGGTCAGGTGCGCATGAACCGGATCACGGCGTTCATGGATGAATATAAAAAAAAAGTGAGCACGCAGTTCGCCGATGACTCGGATCGTGGGGCCTCGTCCCCGATCCAGGAGGTGACGTACAGCAAGCCCGCCTCTTCCGCGTCCCCCAAGGCCCCCAGCGCCAGGAAGGCGCCGAGGACCGTGACTTACTGAAGAATGGGGGGCAATGCTTGACCTGGGGCCTGGTTTTCTGAATAATCGCGGGCTTTTCAGGGGTCGGTAGCTCAGTTGGTAGAGCAGCGGACTTTTAATCCGTTGGTCGTGGGTTCGAATCCCACCCGACCCACCAGATATGCGGCACGAAGGGTTGTTAGCTCAGTTGGTAGAGCAGCGGACTCTTAATCCGTAGGTCGAGTGTTCGAGCCACTCACAACCCACCAGAATGCAGGGGTTTGGCGCAAGCCAAGCCCCTTTTTGTTTGCGCTGGGCGCCGCGCGCATTGGCTTGACCGGATGCAGCGCAATCGCTAGTGTTCAACCCTTTCTAAAGCTCAAGACACTCTCCCCATGGCGGACATGGAATTGACTGGCGCGGAGATCGTCGTCCGCTGTTTGCGGGATGAAGGCATCAAGCATGTCTTCGGTTACCCTGGCGGCGCCGTTCTCAACATCTACGACGAAATCTACAAGCAGACCGATTTCGAGCACATCCTGGTGCGCCACGAACAGGCGGCCGTGCATGCGGCGGATGCCTATGCGCGCGCCACCGGTCAGGTGGGCGTCGCGATCGTCACCTCGGGGCCGGGCGCCACCAATGCGGTGACCGGTATCGCCACCGCCTATATGGACTCCATTCCCATGGTGGTGATCTCCGGGCAGGTGCCGACGGCCGCCATCGGTCAGGACGCCTTCCAGGAGGTCGATACCGTCGGTATCACCCGCCCCTGCGTGAAGCACAATTTCCTGGTGAAGGACGTTCGCGACCTCGCGAGTACCATCAAGAAGGCCTTCTACATCGCCGCCACGGGTCGTCCCGGCCCGGTGCTGGTCGATGTGCCCAAGGACGTCACCCAGCACAGTTGCGCCTACGACTATCCCGGGAGCGTCTCCATGCGCTCCTACAACCCCACCTGCAAGGGCCATGCGGGGCAGATCAAGAAGGCGGCGCAGATGCTGCTGGAGGCCAAGCGGCCGATGATCTACACCGGCGGTGGTGTGGTGCTCGGCAATGCCGCTCCGCAGGTGACCGAACTGGTGCGCCTGCTCGGTTATCCGGCCACCAGCACGCTGATGGGCCTGGGCGGCTATCCGGCGCCGGATTCCCTGTTCCTCGGCATGCTCGGCATGCATGGCACCATCGAGGCCAACATGGCGATGCAGCATTGCGATGTGCTGCTGGCCGTGGGCGCCCGCTTCGACGATCGGGTGATCGGCAATCCCAAGCACTTTGCCAAGGAAGCGCGCCGCATCATCCATATCGACATCGACCCCTCCTCGATCTCCAAGCGCGTGCGCGTGGATGTGCCCATCGTGGGCGAGGTGGCGCAGGTGATCGAAGAGATGGTGAAACTGCTCAAGGCGGGCGAGGTCCAGCCCGATCAGGCCGCGCTCAAGGCCTGGTGGACCCAGATCGAGCTCTGGCGCGCCCAGGACTGCATGAAGTACGACCGCGAGTCGGACAGGATCAAGCCGCAGTACGTGATCGAGAAGCTCTATGAAGTGACCGGCGGCCAGGCTTACGTCACCTCCGATGTCGGTCAGCACCAGATGTGGGCGGCCCAGTACTACAGGTTCGACCAGCCGCGTCGCTGGATCAACTCCGGCGGCCTCGGCACCATGGGGTTCGGTCTGCCGGCGGCGATGGGCGTGCAGATGGCCTATCCCGACGCCATGGTGGCCTGTGTCACCGGCGAGGGCAGCATCCAGATGAACATCCAGGAACTGTCCACCTGCAAGGAATGGAAGCTGCCGATCAAGGTGATCCTGCTCAACAATGGCTACCTCGGCATGGTGCGGCAGTGGCAGGAGTTCTTCTACGAGGAACGCTACGCCGAGTCCTACATGACCTCCCTGCCTGATTTCGTGAAGCTGGCGGAGGCCTATGGCCATGTCGGCATCACCGTCGAGAAGCCGGAGGATGTCGAGCCGGCGTTGCGTGACGCCTTCGGCAAGTACAAGGACCGGCTGGTGTTCATCAACTTCCTGACCGACCCGCGCGAGAACGTGTTCCCCATGATTCCCGCCGGCAAGGGGCTATCCGAAATGATTCTGGTGTAAACATGCGGCACATCATTTCCCTCCTCATGGAAAACGAAGCCGGCGCGCTCTCCCGCGTCTCCGGTCTGTTCTCCGCGCGTGGCTACAACATCGAATCGCTGACCGTGGCGCCCACCGAGGACGCCACCCTGTCGCGCATGACCATCGTCACGCGCGGTTCCGATGACGTCATCGAGCAGATCACCAAGCAGCTGAACAAGCTGATCGACGTGGTCAAGATGCAGGATCTCACCGACGGCAGCCACATCGAACGCGAACTGATGCTGGTGAAAGTGCGCGCCAGTGGCGAATTGCGCGAGGAAATGAAGCGCATGGCCGACATCTTCCGCGCGCACATCATCGACGTGTCGGACAAGACCTATACCATCGAGCTCACCGGCCCCGGCTCCAAGCTGGATGCGTTCCTGCAGGCCGTCGATCCGGCGGCCATCCTGGAAACCGTGCGGACGGGTGCCTCCGGCATCGGGCGCGGCGACCGCATCATGAAAATTTGATCAAACTGAAAGGACTCCCATGAAGGTTTACTACGAAAAAGACGCCGACCTCTCCCTGATCAAGAAGAAGAAGGTCGCCATCATCGGCTACGGCTCTCAGGGTCATGCCCACGCCAACAACCTGAAGGACTCGGGGGTGAAGGTCACCGTCGGTCTGCGCAAGGACGGCGCGTCCTGGAACAAGGCCAAGGCCGCCGGCCTGACCGTCAAGGAAGTGGCCGACGCCGTCAAGGGCGCCGACGTGGTGATGATCCTGGTGCCGGACGAGCAGCAGCCCGACGTCTATCACAACGATGTCGCCCCGAACATCAAGCAGGGCGCCGCCCTGGCGTTCGCGCACGGTTTCAACATCCATTACAACCAGATCGTGCCGCGCGCCGACCTGGACGTGATCATGATCGCGCCCAAGGGCCCCGGCCATACCGTGCGCTCCACCTACCTCCAGGGGGGCGGCGTGCCTTCGCTGATCGCCGTCTACCAGGACAAGTCCGGCAAGGCCAAGGACATCGCCCTGGCCTACGCCGCCGCCAACGGCGGCGCCCGTGCCGGCGTGATCGAGACCAACTTCCGTGAAGAGACCGAAACCGACCTGTTCGGCGAGCAGGCCGTGCTCTGCGGCGGCGCCGTGGAACTGGTGAAGATGGGCTTCGAGACCCTGACCGAAGCGGGCTATGCCCCCGAGATGGCCTACTTCGAGTGCCTGCACGAACTGAAGCTGATCGTCGATCTGATCTATGAAGGCGGCATCGCCAACATGAACTACTCCATCTCCAACAACGCGGAGTATGGCGAGTACGTGACCGGCCCCGCCGTCATCAACGAGCAGTCGCGCGCGGCCATGCGCCAGGCCCTGAAGAACATCCAGAATGGCGACTACGCCAAGCGTTTCATCCTCGAAGGCAAGACCAACTACCCCGAGATGACCGCGCGCCGTCGCCTGAATGCCGAGCACCCGATCGAGATCGTCGGCGAAAAGCTGCGCGACATGATGCCCTGGATCAAGGCCAACAAGCTGGTCGACAAGACCCGCAACTGATTTGGCGAGTCGCAAGTAGCGAGTGGTGATTCGCACCACTTGCTACTCGCCAATCGCTACTAGCCACCATGTCCATCGGCGTCTCTCCTCCCCCCAAGGCCCCCTGGCCGCACCCCCTGTTCGCCCGTGAGGGGCGCCCCTTCCTGGCCATCGCGGCAGTCCTCGCCATGGTGACCACGGCGGGCGCGGGCTGGCTCTGGGCCTCCCCCCTCTGGCTCATCACCCTGTTCGTGCTGCAGTTCTTTCGCGATCCGGCGCGCTCCGCTCCGGCCGGGGAAGGCCTGGTCCTGTCGCCGGCCGACGGCCGCATCGTCGCGGTGGAAGAAACCGACGACCCCTGGCTGAACCGCCGCGCGCTCAAGATCAGCGTGTTCATGAACGTCTTCAACGTCCATTCCAACCGCGCGCCGGTGGATGGCGAGGTGAAGGGCCGCTGGTACAACCCGGGCAAGTTCGTCAATGCCGACCTTGCCAAGGCCTCGACGGAAAACGAGCGCAATGCCCTCTGGTTCCAGACCCGTGATGGCAAGGACGTCACCTGTGTGCAGGTCGCCGGCCTCATCGCGCGTCGCATACTCTGTTATGTCGAGCCCGGAGCCAGTCTGCAACGTGGACAGCGCTACGGTTTCATCCGCTTTGGTTCGCGCGTGGATGTCTACCTGCCCACCGATGCCCGCCCAATGGTGGCGCTCGGCGACAAGGTCAGCGCGTCCAGCGATGTTCTGGCTCAGCTCTGAGCATGGATGAGCGAGAGGTCGGTTCCGTCGCGGAACCGGACGCGGGCGACGAGGAAACGAGCGCCAAGCCCCGCCGACGCGGCATCTATCTGCTCCCCAATCTGTTCACCACCGGCGCCCTGTTCGCCGGTTTCTATTCCATTGTTCAGGCCATGAACGGCCGTTTCGAGCACGCCGCCATCGCCATCTTCGTGGCCATGATCCTGGACGGCCTCGATGGCCGCGTCGCTCGTCTCACCAATACCCAGAGCGAGTTCGGCGCGGAATACGACTCCCTTTCCGACATGGTTTCCTTCGGCGTGGCGCCCGCGTTGGTGATGTACAGCTTCGCGCTGAAGGGCATGGGCAAGCTCGGCTGGATCGCGGCCTTCGTCTATTGCGCCGGCGCCGCGTTGCGTCTGGCCCGTTTCAACACCATGCACGCGGTGCAGGACAAATGCTGGTTCCAGGGACTGCCCAGTCCGGCGGCGGCGACTCTGGTGGCCGGTCTGGTCTGGGTCATGGTGGACAATCATGTCGCGGGCCCCGATCTGCGCTGGCTGGCCTGGGGCGTGACCCTGTTCGCCGGCATCAGCATGGTCAGCAATCTCCGTTACTACAGTGGCAAGAACATCAACCTGAAAAAGAGCGTGCCGTTCATCGTCATCGTCCTGTTCGCGCTCTCGATCTCCCTGGTCGCCATCGATCCGCCCATCGTGCTGCTGTTGTTGCTGATCGCCTATGGCATGTCCGGCTATGCCATCTGGCTCAGGCAGCGCCTGCGCAAGCGCGCGCAGGCCGCCCCCCCGGAGGCGTGAGGCGGCGACAGCCGTTCAGACCACCCGATTCCGCGCTTCCCCGCGCACGAAAGCCTCGATGTTGTCGATCAACTGATCGCCCAGTCGCTGCATCGCCTCGCGGCTGGCCCAGGCGACGTGTGGTGTCAGCAGAAAGTTGGGCAGGTCGAGGTCGAGCAGGGGGTTGCCATCCCGTGGCGGTTCCACGCTCAACACATCGAAACCCGCTCCGGCGATACGTCGGGTCTTCAGCGCCGAGACCAGCGCCGCCTCGTTGACGACACCGCCGCGCGCGGTGTTGATCAGCAACGCGGTCTTCTTCATCAGAGCGAACTCGCGGGCGCCGATCAGATCACGCGTGCCGTCCAGAAGCGGCACGTGCAGGCTGATCTGGTCGGCGCGCGCCAGCACCTCGTCGAACGGAACGCGGCCCGGCCGCGTCGCTTCAGCTCCCTTCTCCTCGGCGATCAACACTTCCATGCCAAAGGCGCGCGCGAGTCGTTCCACCCCGGCGCCTATGCTGCCATGCCCGATCAGTCCGAGCGTGGACCCGGCGAGATCGTGGATTTCGTGGTCGAACAGGCAGAATTTGTCCGCCTGTTGCCAGGCCCCCCGCCGCAGCGATTCCCGCCACGCCAGGAGATTCCGCCGCAGCGCCAGCAACATCATGAAAACGTGTTCAGGAACCGTCTGCTCGGCATAGCCACGTATGTTGCATACCGCGATACCGCGCTCACGGCAGGCTTCCAGGTCGACGTTGTTGACCCCGGTGGCCGCGACCGCGACCAATTTGAGCTTGGGGCAGGCCTCGACCACCGCGCGGGTGATCGGCGTCTTGTTGACGATCGCGATGCTCGCCCGCCACAGGGCCTCGGCCACCTCCGCCGGCGGCACGTCCGGGTGTTCCACCCAGGTGTGATCGAAGTCGGGGCAACGCAGGTCCGCGTTCAGGGTGGAGCGGTCGAGAAAGACGACATATTCCTTCATGGGGATGAGCGGTGTGGGGCGGAGGTGCATGATAGCGGCCGTATCCAGGGCCCGATAGGGCAGCGCCAGGAAGGGTCTTGCCGCGCCTTTTTGCGACGATGTCGCGGATCGATGAAACTGATTCGTCTCTTTGCGGACCAAGCAGGGGGGTGATCCCCCACCCCAACCCTGTATTCGATAGGAGGAAACATGAAACGTACATTGCTCGGAATCGCCCTGTTGTCCGTCACCATCCCCGCCCTTGCCGAGTTGCCGGTGATCGTCAAGATCCCCAGACTGACCCTGGAAGCCTCGGAAAAGATCGCCCAGGGCGCCGTCGCCGCCTGCCGCAAACAGGGCATACAGATCGGCGTCACCGTCGTCGACCGCAGCGGCGACCCCATGGTGTTCATGCGCGATACCCTGGCGCCCCGGGTCACCATCGAAATCAGCCGGCAGAAGGCCTATACCGCCGTGAACTTCAACGCGCCCCTCTCCACCATGGAAGACCGCTTCACCAAACCCTTCGCGGTGGGCAAGGTAGAAGGCCTGGTGTTCTCGGCGGGCGGCATCCCGATCGAGGCGGCAGGCAACATCGTCGGCGCCGTCGGGGTGTCTGGCGCGGCCACCGGAGAACAGGATGAAGCCTGTGCCAAGGCGGGCATCCAGTCCATTCAGATGGACCTGGAGATGGCCGGGCCTTAAAGCCGGGTGACAAGTGATCGCCAGCCGTGCGGCGCGTGTGGCGAACATCCCGCACCGCCCGCATGCCCGTGACGGCCCGGTCGAATCTCGGCAACCATCGTCAAGGCGGACACGGTGACCGGGGAACCGCTGCCTGGGGGGATGCGCGTCACAGGTGACCGGGTCAACCCCTGGTTCGCATCGCATCCCGGCATGCCGTGGGCCTGACAAGCCGCCGGCGGCTAGGTATAACGGTTCCGTTTTTCCATCGTGCCCCTACTCCCCATGAATCGCCGGTTTGCCCTCGTTCTGGTGTTACTGCTCGTCGCCGCCTCGCTCTGGGTCTGGCAACCCTGGCGGCAGACGGAAGCCGTTCCGCAATACCGGCTCGGCAAGATCGAGCGTGGCGCCTTGTCCTCCGCCGTCTCGGCCAGCGGCGCCCTGAGCGCGCTGGTCACGGTGCAGGTGGGGTCTCAGGTGTCCGGCCTGATCAAGGAAATCCAGGCCGATTTCAATGCCGTGGTGAAACGCGACCAGGTGATCGCGCGCCTCGATCCGGAAACGTTCGAGACCCGGGTCGCCCAGGCCGAGGCGGATCTGCGGGCGGCCGAGAGCGGTGTGGAGGTGGCGCGCGGTGGTCTGCTGGCGCGCCAGGCGGAAGAGGCCAAGGCGCGTGTCGCGCTGGACGACAGCCTGCGCACGCTGGAGCGCAAGCGCGCATTGGTGGAGAAACAATTCATCTCGCCGGCGGAACTGGACACGGCCGAGGCCGCCACCGCCACCGCCCGCGAGCAACTGCGGCTGACGCGGGCGGAAATCACCGTCGCGCGGGCCCAGGTGGGCAGCGCCGAGGCGGCCTCGGCGCAGCGGCGGGCGGCATTGCGGCAGGCGCGGGTCGAACTGGGGCATACGGTGATCCGCTCGCCGGTGGACGGGGTGGTGATCAGTCGCAACGTCGATGTCGGCCAGACGGTGGCGGCCTCCTTCCAGGCGCCGGTGCTGTTCGTCATCGCCCGGGATCTGGCGAAGATGGAAGTGAACGTGGCGGTGGACGAGGCCGATGTCGGCCGCGTGCGGCCTGGCCAGAAGGTGCGCTTCAGTGTCGACGCCTATCCGGGCGAGCGCTTCGCCGGCGAGGTCAGCCAGATCCGCAAGGCGCCGCAGAGCAACAACAACGTCACCACCTACAGCGTCATGGCCACCGTCGCCAACCCGGAACTGAAGCTGCTGCCGGGCATGACCGCCAACGCGCGCATCCTCACCGAGGAGCGCCAGGCGGTGCTGAAGGTGGCCAACGAGGCATTGCGCTTCCGGCCGCTGGATGCCGATGGCGCCCCCCTGAAACTGGAAATGCGCCCCCGCGAGGAGGGGCCAGGCATACCCGGCAGGGTCTGGGTGGTCGGCAAGACGGGCGAGCCCACACCCCTCAACGTGCGTCTGGGGGTCAGCGACGGCAAGTCGACGGAGATTCTCAAGGGCGAGGTGCGAGAGGGCATGGCGGTCATCCTCGCCATGGCCGAAGGCGCCGACACGCGGAAGAAGCCGAAGCGGCCATTCGGGATGGGCGTGTGATGCGGGGGGCGCGTGACGCCGGCATCCTTGCCGGCAGCCGGCTGGAAGCCGGCGCCGCGAGGGGGGCGTCATGCCCCTGATCGAAGTGGAAAACCTCGCTCGCGACTATCAGGTCGGCGAGGTCAGCGTGCCGGCGCTGCGCGGGGTGACCCTGAGCATCGAGCGGGGCGAATTCGTCGCGGTGATGGGGCCGTCCGGCTCCGGCAAGTCGACCTTCATGAATCTTCTCGGCTGCCTGGATCTGCCCAGCGCGGGCCACTATCGACTGGCCGGCGAGGCGGTGAGCGGCCTGGGGCCGGAGCGCCTGGCCGGCATCCGCAACCGTTACCTCGGCTTCGTGTTCCAGAACTTCAACCTGTTGCCGCGCGCCACCGCCCAGGAGAACGTCGAACTGCCCCTGCTCTATGCCAGTGTGGCTGCCGCGGAACGACACCGCCGCGCGCGGGAAAAGCTCGCCAGGGTAGGGCTGGCCGAGCGTGCCCATCATCGTCCGGCGCAGCTCTCCGGCGGCCAGCAGCAGCGGGTGGCCATCGCCCGCGCCCTGGTCAACGAGCCGCCGCTGATCCTCGCCGACGAGCCTACGGGCGCCCTCGACAGCCAGACCAGCGAGGAGTTGATGGCGCTGTTCCGCGAGCTCAACGCCAGTGGCATCACGGTCGTGCTGGTCACCCATGAGCCGGACATCGCCGCCCACGCGAAACGGCTGCTGCTGTTCCGTGACGGGCGCCTGATCGAGGATCGTCCGACACGGGGAAGCGCCGGCCCCGGCCTCGCCCCATGAACCTCCTCGACACCACCCGTTCCGCCCTGCGTTCGCTGCGCGCCAACACCCTCAGGAGCGCGTTGACCGCGCTGGGCATCATCATCGGCGTGGCCGCCGTCATCACCATGCTGGCGGTGGGCGAGGGGG
>CAZONS010000039.1:0-15944 GCA_964581195.1 uncultured Thiobacillus sp.
CAGCAGGGTGTGGCAGTTCATGCAGTTCTTCGCCTGGGTGGTGAGCTTGCCCTTGGAGACCAGCGCCATGGCTTCCTCTTCGGTCAATTTCTTGCCGAACAGGGGTTCCTCGGGACCGATGACCGGTACCTGGAAATTGCGCTTGGCATCGAACACATAATCGATACGGTTGTTGATGACCGAGTAGGCCTTCACCCGGTTGGCCTTGCTGCCGGCCGTGATCTGGTCGACCGTATCGAAGGTGAGAAAGATGAGTACTACGAACGAGCCCGCCGTCACCCATATGGCCGTCTTCCGCCAAAAGGATTCGGATGCCCACCACAACGCCTGCGTCTGTGACATGGTCATGCCTCCTGTTACCGCTGTTGATAAACCTTGAGTGGAAGTGCTTCATCGTCATGCGCATCGGCGTGCGTTCCCACGCACAGATGCCATACGGCCTGCGGCGCGAGCAGGTAGCCCACCAGCATGAGCAGCACGATGAAGGTCCAGAAACCGTTGTTGAACAGGTTGGCGGCCAGGGCCAGCGTGATCACGGAAAACACCAGGCCGGCGTAAGCGGCATAGGCCACCAGCAGCAGCCGGGGGCGCGACCTGATGCGCGCCCAGGCAAACAGAAGGGCATAGGAGGCGCCGAACAGGATCACCGAGGCGGCGCTGAAGAAAACGATGAAAAAGTTGGCGAGTTTGACGGGTTCCAACATGGTGGGTCTCCAGGCGTTCTAGTTGCGGCGGATGTTGGAGCGATACCCGACTGAAGCATTTGATAAAGATCAACCCGGACCGCCATATCTCTTTTCGCTGTTGACAATGGTCAAGGAGCCCCCCCCATACCCCCACCGTATCGTTACCCCCAAGCGCACCAGGTTTTTTCCAGCCACGTTTGGAGGGCATCACAATGAAGCAATTAGTGAAAGGTTTGGCGGTAGCGGTTCTGCCGCTGGCGGTTTCCATGGCTTGGGCGGCGGATGTGAGCAAGACCAACACACCCACGACCACCTACCTGCAAGGGGGGGGCTCCAGTCTGGCCGGGGTGGAGATGTTCCAGTCCAACGACCCGGACGCGCCACCGATGAGCAAGGCGGACTTCGATTCCGGCCGCCAGGTGTATTTCGACCGCTGCGCGGGTTGCCATGGCGTGCTGCGCAAGGGCGCCACCGGCAAGCCCCTGCTGCCCAAGGAGATGCAGAAACTGGGCACGGAAAGCCTCAAGGTATTCATCCATTACGGTACCGCCGGCGGCATGCCCGGCTTCGGCACCGCCAACGAGATGAGCGAGCGGGAAATCGAGGTCATGGCGCGCTACATCCAGCAGCCGCCGCCGCAACCGCCGGAGTGGGGCATGAAGGAGATGAAGGCCTCCTGGAAGGTCCTCATCCCCGTGGAGAAGCGGCCGAAGAAGAAGATGAACAAGATCAACATCGACAACGTCTTCTCCGTCACCCTGCGTGACACGGGCGAAGTCGCGCTGATCGATGGCGACACCAAGAAGATCGTGGCCTTCCTCAAGACCGGCTTCGCGGTGCACATCTCGCGTCTGTCCAAATCAGGCCGCTATCTCTACACCACCGGCCGCGACGGTCTGATCAACCTGATCGATCTGTGGATGGAAACGCCCGCCACCGTCGCCACCATCCGCACCGGCTCCGACGCGCGTTCGATCGATACCTCCAAGTTCAAGGGCTATGACGACAAGTACGCCATCGCCGGCACCTACTGGCCGCCCGCCTATGTGCTGATGGACGGCTTCACGCTGGAGCCGCTGAAGATCATGTCCACCCGCGGCTACACCTACGACGAGCAGGAATATCACCCGGAACCGCGCGTCGCCTCCATCGTCGCCTCGCACATCAAGCCCGAGTTCGTGGTCAACGTGAAGGAAACCGGCAAGGTGCTGCTGGTCGACTACTCCGACATCAAGAACCTGAAGACCACCGAGATCGAAGCCGAGCGCTTCCTTCACGACGGGGGCTGGGATGCCTCCAAGCGCTACTTCCTGGTCGCCGCCAACATGCGCGACACCGTGTCGGTGGTGGATACCAAGGACGGCAAGCTGGCCGCCAACGTCAAGGTCGGCACCAAGCCGCACCCGGGCCGCGGCACCAACTGGGTGGATGGCAAGAACGGTCCGGTCTGGGCCACGGGCCACCTGGGCGACGAGCGCATCGCGCTCATCGGCACCGATCCCAAGAAGCATCCCAAGCAGGCCTGGAAAGTGGTGCGCTGGCTGAAGAACCACGGTTCCGGCTCGCTGTTCCTGAAGACCCATCCCAAGTCCAAAAACCTCTGGTCGGACGCGCCGCTGAACCCGGATCTGGAAACCCGCCAGTCCGTCTCGGTGTTCGATCTGAAGAACCCGGACAAGCCGGCCCAGGTGATCAATATCGCCAAGATCGCCGGCATCGAGGAAGCCCGCGTCACCCACCCCGAGTACAACAAGGCGGGTGACGAAGTGTGGTTCTCGGTCTGGGGCCCGAAGGACAAGGAATCGGCCATCGTGGTCATGGACGACAAGACCCGCAAGGTGAAGGCCGTGATCAAGGACCCGCGCCTGATCACCCCCACCGGCAAGTTCAACGTCCACAACACCCAGTACGACGTTTATTGACCTGACCTGACCCGAGGCGCGGTGGCCCGCCGCCGCGCCTCGAACCCAACCATGAAAACGCATCCCTGGCTCACGACCCTGTTCTTCTGCTGCGCGCTTCCCGTTCAGGCCGGTGGCCTGTCGGTGGCCAGACAGCAGGAACTCACCCATTTCGTGCGCCAGGAATGCGGCTTTTGCCACGGCCTCAGACTCACTGGCGGCCTCGGTTCATCCCTCACGGCCGAGGCATTGAAGGACAAGCCCGCCGAGACCCTGATCGCCGTCATCCTGCATGGCATTCCCGGCACCGCCATGCCCGGCTGGGCGCCGTATCTGTCGGAAGCCGATACCGCCTGGATCGCGGCGGAACTGACCAAAGGATTCCCGGAATGACCCCTCGCAAACTCGTCCTCACCCTGATCGCCTGCGCGGCGCTCGCCCTGCCCGCCCTCGCCACCCACGCCGAGGAGCGCCCCGCCAACGCTTGCCAGACCAACGTGGCGCGCGGCAGCGGCGACCTCGGCCTCATCATCGAGCGCGCCAAGGGCTCGATCCAGCTCGTCGACACGACCCGGCGCAGTCTGCTGCAACGGGTGGAAGGCCTCGGCGACACCTCGCACGCCTCCGCCGTGTTCTCCCGCGATGCCCGCTACGCCTACATCTTTGGTCGTGACGGTGGCCTGACCAAGGTGGATCTGCTCGGCGGCTGCATCGTCAAGCGCGTGATCCAGTCCGGCAATTCCATCGGCGGCGCCATCTCCCAGGACGGCCGCTGGATCGCCGCCGCCAACTACGTGCCCGGCGGCGTCAAGCTGTTCGACGCGGAAACCCTGGAGCAGGTCGCCGACATTCCCGCGTATTCCGAGGAAACCAAGGCGCTCTCGCGCGTGGTCGGCCTGGAGGACAGCTTCAACAACCGTTTCGTCTTCTCCCTGTTCGATGCCGGCGAGACCTGGATCATGGATGTCTCGGAAGACCCGAGAAACCCGAAGCTGACCAAGTTCAGGAACATCGGCAACCAGCCCTACGATGCCCTGATCACCGGCGACGGCCGCTGGTACGTCGCCGGTCTCTATGGCGAGGACGGCGTCGCGGTGCTCGACATGTGGCACCCGGAACGCGGCGTCAAGCGCGCGCTGCCGGACTACGGCCGCGGCGAACAGAAGCTGCCGGTGTACAAGATGCCGCACCTGGAAACCTGGGCGGTGGCCGGCAACCTCGCCTTCATCCCCGGCGTCGGCCGCCATGAAGTGGTGCTGGTGGATATTTCCACCTGGGAGAAGGTCGGCGTCATCCCGGTCGCCGGCCAGCCGGTGTTCGTCATGAGCGACCCCACCGGCCGCCGCCTCTGGGTCAACTTCGCCTTCCCGCATTACGACACGGTGCAGGTGATCGACGTCGAAAGCCGCTCCGTGCTGCACACCCTGCAGCCCGGGAAAGCCGTGCTGCACATGGAGTTCACCCCGCGCGGCGAACACGTCTGGATCTCGGTGCGCGACGCCAATCGGGTCGACATCCACGACACCGAGACCTACAAAAAGATCGGCGAAGTGCCCGCCAACGCCCCCAGCGGCATCTTCTTCTCGTCGCGCGCGCACCGCTTCGGGCTGTGACCATGCCAGCCAGGTCCACCGCCCCCTGTAGCGCCGGCTTGATGAAGCCCCTACCCTTCGCTATCCAGCCGGCTGCCTTGAAGACGCCGGCAAGGATGCCGGCGCTACAGGGGGCCCGCGACAGCGACTTTGACTTGGAGTCTCCCATGTCCCTATCCCCCACCGACTTCCAGCTGGTCAACGACTGGCAACGCGACTTTCCCCTGGTGTCGCGTCCCTATGCCGAACTGGGCGCCCGGCTCGGCATCGCCGAGGCGGAGGTGATCACGCGCCTGGGCAAACTGGCCGAGGACGGCACGGTCTCCCGCATCGGCGCCGTATTCCGCCCGCACACCCTGGGCTGGAGCACCCTGGCCGCCGTCGCGGTGGCGCCGGAGCGGATCGAAACGGTGGCGCGCGTCATCAGCGCCTATCCCGAGGTGAACCACAATTACGAGCGCGAGCATGACTTCAACCTGTGGTTCGTCGCCACCGCGCCGACCCGCGACCGGGTGCAAGCCATTCTCGGTGAAATCGGCGATCAGGCCGCCAGCCCGGTGCTCGATCTGCCCATGCTGGAGGACTTCCACATCGATCTGGGCTTCGATCTCTCCGGCGCCGCCCGCCCCCACCTCGACCCCACGCGCCGCCGCGACGAAGTGGAGGAAGTCCGGCTGGAATCCGCCGACTATGCCCTGGCCGCCGTCCTGGAAGGTGGCATCAACCTGGCGCCACGCCCCTTCGCCCTGCTCGCCGCGCGGCTCGGCTGGCGCGAGGAGCAGGTGCTCGCGCGCCTGGCGCAACTGATCGACAGGGGCGTCATCCGCCGCTTCGGCATCGTGGTGCGACATCGCGAGCTGGGCTATCACGCCAACGCCATGGTGGTCTGGGACGTACCGAACGGGGAAGTCGGCGCCGTCGGCCACGCGCTGGCCGGACAGGCCGCCGTCACCCTCTGCTACCGGCGACCGCGGCAGATGCCGCACTGGCGCTACAACCTGTTTTCCATGCTGCACGGCCGCGACCGTGCCGCCGTTTTGGCGGAACTGGCGCGGCTGCGCGGCGCGCTGGGTCTCGAACACATCGACTGCCAGCCCCTGTTCTCGCGCCGCCGGTTCAAGCAATGCGGCGCCCGCTACAGCAGCCTGGCGCGGGTGGCCTGAGATGATCGGCGTTCGGAAGGAAGTCAGACATCGCATGGCGAGCGGCCAGATGGCCGATTCCACGCCGCCGCGCCTGGACGAAACCGACCGCCGCATCATCAACGCCCTGCAGGGCGGCTTTCCCATCACTGAATGGCCCTTCCTGGAAGTCGCGCGTTCGCTCGACCTGCTGGAGGGTGAGTTGATCAAGCGCATCGACAAGCTGTTGCACGCCGGCGTCCTGACCCGTTTCGGCCCCCTGTTCAACGCCGACCGCCTCGGCGGCGCCAACATCCTGGCGGCCATGGCGCTGCCGGACAACGAATTCGACCGCGTCGCGGCCTTCGTCAGCGCGCAACCGGAAATCGCCCACAACTACCGCCGCGAGCACGCGCTGAACCTCTGGTTCGTGGGCGCGGCGGAAACCCCGGAGAAAGTGGAAGCCACCTTCGCGTACATCGAATCGATGACCGGCCATCCGATCTACCGTTTCCCCAAGGAACGGGAATTCTTCGTCGAACTCAAGCTGAAGGCCTGACCGTGACGCCTCCCGACCCCACCGATCTGGCCCTCATCGCCGCCACCCAGTCCGGCCTGCCGCTGGTGTCGCGCCCCTACCACGCGATCGCCGAGCGACTCGGCATCCCGGCTGAGGAGGTCATGGCGAGATTGCGGGCCATGCTGGCGAACGGCGCCATTCGCCGCATCGGGCTGGTGCCCAATCATTACGCGCTCGGCTACATCGCCAACGGCATGTCGGTCTGGGACGTGGCGGACGAGCGCGTGGATGAACTCGGCGAACGCATCGGCCGCCTGGATTTCGTCTCGCACTGCTACCGTCGCCCACGCCGGCCGCCGCTGTGGCCCTACAACCTGTTCGCCATGCTGCACGGCAAGTCGCGCGAGGAGGTGAACGCCTACGCGGCGGAAATACGCGCCCTGCTGGGCCAGGATTGCCACGCCTCCGACATCCTCTACAGCCGCGGCATACTCAAGAAGACGGGGTTGCGCATCACCACCTAGACGACCCGCTCGCGGGCCGGACATGTCCACCGACATCACAGGAGAAGCCGATGTTCCGCGTCACCCAGTACATGCAGGAACTCATCACGCCCACCCCGCCGGGCCCGAAACGCGCGCCCCCCGGCCCGGTGGTGATCTGGAACCTGGTGCGGCGCTGCAACCTCACCTGCAAGCATTGCTACTCGATCTCGGCGGACAAGGATTTCGTCGGTGAACTGTCCACCGCCGAGGTGTTCCAGGTCATGGACGACCTCAAGGCCTTCCATGTGCCGGTGCTGATCCTCTCCGGCGGCGAGCCGCTGCTGCGCCCGGACATCTTCGAGATCGGCCGGCGCGCCAAGGCCATGGGCTTCTATGTCGGCCTCTCCAGCAACGGCACCCTGGTCAATGAAGAGAACGTGGCGAAGATCGCCGCCACCGGCTTCGATTACGTCGGCATCAGCCTCGACGGCCTCGCCGCGACGCACGACCGCTTCCGCCGCAAGGCGGGCGCGTTCGACGCCGCCCTCAACGGCGTGCGCCTGTGCCGCGACGCCGGCGCCAAGGTCGGCATCCGCTTCACCCTCACCCAGGACAACGCCGACGACTTCCCCGCCCTGCTCGACCTGATGGAAACGGAAGGCATCCACAAGTTCTATCTCTCGCACCTCAACTACGCCGGGCGGGGAAACAAGAACAGGAAGGATGACGCCCACCACCGCACCACCCGCGCCGCCCTCGACCGTCTTTTCGAACGCTGCTGGCGGCAGGTCAAGACCGCGCAATCGAGCGGTCTTCCGCCGCGCGAATACGTCACCGGCAACAACGACGCCGACGGCGCCTATCTGCTGAACTGGGTGAGTGACCGTTTCCCGGAGAAAGCCGAACACATTCGCCGGAAACTCGCGCAATGGGGCGGCAACGCCTCCGGCGTCAACATCGCCAACATCGACAACCTGGGCACGGTCCACCCGGACACCATGTGGTGGAACTACCCCCTGGGCAGTGTCCGCGAGCGGCCCTTCTCGGAAATCTGGCAGGACACCTCCGACCCGCTGATGGCCGGCCTGAAGACCTCGCCGCGGCCGGTGACCGGCCGTTGCGCCGGCTGCGCCCATCTCGCCCTCTGCAACGGCAACACCCGCGTGCGCGCCTGGCAGACCACGGACGACTTCTGGGCGGAAGACCCGGGCTGTTATCTCAGCGACGAGGAAATCGGCCTCGCGCAACCCCTTTCCCTGGAGGCAACGACATGAATTCGCGACCTATTGGTAGCCCGGATGGAACGCGGTGGAATCCGGGACGGTTGCACGACCGCGCGGCGATTCCCCGGATTCCGCTGCGCTGCATCCGGGCTACGAGTCTGGCCCTGTTGCTGGGTTTTTCGCTGGCCCACGCGGCTCCCGATCCGGAGAAACTCTACGAAACCCACTGCCTCTCCTGTCACGCGCCCAACCGCCTCGGCGGCATGGGGCCGACCCTGCTGCCGGAATCGCTGGCGCGGCTGAAGAAGCCGGAGGCGGTGAAGGCCATCGCCGAGGGCCTGCCGGCGACCCAGATGCCGGGTTTCAAGGACATCCTCAACCCGGACGAGATCAAGTCCCTGGCGGCCTGGATCTACACGCCGCCGACCCACCCGCCGAAATGGGACGCCGAGGACATCACCGCCTCGCGCATCGTCAATCAGGACGCCGTCGACCTGCCGGCCAAGCCGGTGTTCAAGGCCGATCCGAGCAACGTCACCCTGGTGGTGGAACACGGCGACCACCACATCACCGTGCTGGATGGCGACGTGATGGAACCCATCGTCCGCTTTCCCACCCGCTACGCCCTGCACGGCGGCCCCAAGTTCACCCCGGACGGCCGCTTCGTCTACTGGGCCACGCGCGATGGCTGGATCACCAAGTTCGACCTGTGGAACCTGAAAGTGGTGGCCGAGACCCGGGTCGGCATCAACACCCGCAACGTCGCGGTGTCCAGCGACGGCAAATATGTGATGGCCGCCAACTATCTGCCGCACACCCTGGTGGCGCTGGATGGCAAGGACCTGTCCCTGGTCAAGGTCATCCCGGTGGTCGGCAACACCGGAAAAAGCTCGCGCGTCTCGGCGGTCTACGACGCGCGGCCGCGCAACAGCTTCATCGCCGCCCTCAAGGACATCCCGGAAGTCTGGGAAATCCCCTATGACGGCCGCCCGGTCTACAAGGGCCTGGTGCACGACTTCCAGAGCAAGGAGGCGATTCCCGAACCCGGCCCGCTGCCGGTGCGGCATATCGTGCTGGACGACTATCTCGACGACTTCTTCTTCGACCAGAACTACGACTACATCCTCGGCGCCTCGCGCACGAGCCCGAAGGGCCAGGTCATCCACCTCGGCGCCGGTCGCAAGGTCGCGGAACTGGATCTCGCCGGCATGCCGCACCTGGGCTCCGGCATCACCTGGACGCGGCAGGACGCGGAAGGCAAGCCGCAACGGGTGATGGCCTCGCCCAACCTCAAGGATGGCCTGGTCACGGTGATCGACATGAAGACGTGGAAGACCGTGAAGACCATCCCCACCGCCGGCCCCGGCTTCTTCCTGCGCGGCCACGAAGCCAGCCCCTACGTCTGGGCCGACGTGTTCTTCGGCAAGAACCACGAGATCATGCACGTCATCGACAAGCAGAGCCTGGAGATCGTCGCCAACCTCACCCCCTCGCCGGGCCAGACCGCCACCCACGTCGAATTCGACCGCTACGGCAAATACGCCCTGGTTTCCATCTGGGAAATGGATGGCGCCCTGATCGTCTACGACGCCAAGACCCTCAGGGAAATCAAGCGCCTGCCCATGAAGCGGCCGGTCGGGAAATACAACGTGTGGAACAAGACCCGCCTCTCGGAAGGGACAAGTCATTGATTTGACAAACGTCAAGCCGCCCCCTCGACCGGGCGGCGCGCGAAAAGTATCTTGTCCCCACATTCAATCCCCACAGGAGAACACCCATGAACATGCAGAAAATGTTTGAGAAAAGCGAGAACACCGCGGTCATGGCCGCCGTCGCGCTCTTCATCGTTTTCCACTTCGGCATGCTGTACCTGTTCGAGGTCGTCAAGCTCTGACCGACCCGCATCCCAGACACGGGGGCGCATGCCCCCGTTTGCATTTGTGGCGCCGGCTTCCAGCCGGCTTTTTTTCGTTCGCGCATCGCCCACCTCGACTGCTTGCCCAAGCGCGTCCCGGCGCTCATCATCCGGCCGTCCACCGCCGTCAATCCCCGATACCCGCGCCGATCGATGCCCCCCCCCAAGCTGGTCTCCCATACACCCGACCCAGCCCCGCGCGAGGGCCTGGCGGCCAGGACGCGCGCCGCGCTGTTCGCCTTGCTGGCGGGCCTGTTGGTTTTCGCCGGCGAACAGGTGGTCGAGCATTTCGCCCGCCAGCACGCCCTGGAACAGGAAAGAAACCGCGTCCTCGGCACCCTCTCCACCCTGCGGGCGCGCCTGGAAGGCGTGGTCAACGCCAATCTTTTCCTGGTGCATGGCCTCACCGCCGTCATCGCCGCGCGGCCGGACATGGGACAGGCCGAGTTCGCCGCCATCGCCCGCAATCTGGTCGACGCGCGCCATGCCCTGCGCAACATCGGCGCCGCCCCCGACATGGTGATTCGGCTGATGTACCCCCTGGCGGGCAACGAAGCCGCGTTGGAACTCGACTATCGCACCCATCCCGAGCAACGGGCCGCCGCCCTGCGCGCGCGCGACAGTGGCCAATCGGTGCTGGACGGCCCCTTGCGCCTGCGCCAGGGCGGCGTCGCCTTCATCGTGCGCGAACCGGTGTTCCTGCCGCCGGACCGCCCCGGTGGCGAGCGCCGGTTCTGGGGCCTGGTCTCGGCGGTGCTCGACGCGGAAACCCTCTACGCCAAGGCCGGCCTGCGCGACGGCGGGTCGGCCTTGCGCCTGGCCGTGCGCGGCGGGGAGGGCGCCGGAGACCCGGTGTTCTTCGGCGACGCGGCGGTGTTCGACGCGCGGCCGGTCAGCCTCGCGGTGTCGCTGCCCGGCGGCTCCTGGCGGGTGGCGGCCATTCCCGGCGAAGGCTGGGGTGGCGCAGCCGGCAACATCCACCTGATTCGCCTGATGGGACTGCTGGCGGCGCTGGCGGCGGCGGTCATGGCCTATCGCCTGGCGCGCGGCAACCAGGCCCTGGCCGAACACGGCGCCCGCCTGAGCGCGCTGTTGAACACCCTCCCCGATCTGGTCTGGTTGAAGGATCCGAATGGGGTCTATCTCGCCTGCAACCCGCGCGTCGAACGACTCTTTGGCGTCCCGGAGGCGGACATCGTCGGCAAGACCGACCATGATTTCCTGGCGCCCGAGATCGCCGACTCATATCGCGACAACGATCGCGCCGCCATCGCCGCCGGCGGCCCCCGCGTCAACGAGGAATGGCTGACCTTCGCCAGCGACGGCCATCGTGAACTGACGGAAACCATCAAGGTGCCGGTCCACGACAACCGTGGCCGGTTGCTCGGCGTGCTCGGCATCGCCCGCGATATCACCGAGCGCCACCGGATCGATGTGGTGCGGCAGGAAAGCGAGACCCGCTATCGTTCCCTTCTGGAAATGGCGCCCTTCCCCGCCGTGCTGACGCGGCTGCGCGACGGTGTCCTGCTCTACGGCAATCACCGCGCGGAACTCCAGTACGGCATCCGGCGCGAGGCGGGCATCGGCCAGAACGCGGACACCTTCTACGAGGACCCCGCGGATCGCGAACGCTTCATCGCGCGGATGCGGCGGGACGGCCACGTCGAAGACATCGAGGTACGCATGCGCAGCCAGGATGGACGCGGCTTCTGGGCGCTGCTCTCCGCTTCCATCGTCGAGTTCGACCATGAACCGGCCATCTTCGCCGCCATCAACGACATCTCCGCGCGCAAGCAGGCGGAGGCCGCGCTCGAGGAGCAGGAAGCCTTCTTCCGCCTGATCGCGGAGAACATGGGCGACATGGTGGCGGTGCTCGACACGGAAGGTCGCCGTCTCTACAACAGTCCGTCATACCGGACCCTGTTCGGCGACACCGGCGCGTTGACGGGCAGCGACTCCTTCGCGGAGATCCACCCGGAAGACCGCGAGCGAGTACGCGAGGTGTTCCAGCAGACCGTGCGCACCGGCATCGGCCACCGCTTGAATTTCCGCTTCGTCCTGGCCGACGGCGGCGTCCGCGACATCGAATCGCAGGGCGGCGTGATTCGCGACGCCGAGGGCCGGGTGGAGCGGGTGGTGGTGGTGTCGCGCGACATCACCGAGCGCAAGCGCCTGGAAGACGAGATCCGCCAGCTCAACGCCGATCTGGAGGAGCGGGTGCGCCAGCGCACCACCGAACTGGCGGCCGTCAACAAGGAACTGGAAACCTTCACCTACACCGTATCGCACGACCTGAAGGCGCCGCTGCGCGGCATCGATGGCTACAGTCGCCTGTTGCTGGAAGACCACCTGGAGCAACTGGACGAGGAGGGACGCCTGTTCCTCGACAACGTGCGCCGGGGTGTCGACCAGATGAATCAGCTGATCGATGATCTGCTCGCCTATACCCGCATGGAGCGGCGCGGTCTCAGCGGCCAGTTGCTGGACCTGGCGCGGCTGGTGGACTCCCTGCTGAGCGAGCGGCGCGCGGATATCGAGGCGCGCGGCGTCCGCGTCGCCGTGGATCTGGCCGGTCTGACCGTCCGCGCCGACCCGGATGGCCTCGCCCTGGTGCTGCGCAACCTGATCGACAACGCGCTGAAGTTCAGCCGCGACAGCCAGCCACCGACCCTGACCCTGCGCGGCGAAGCCAGGGAACACAGCACATGCGTCGAGATCAGCGACAACGGCATCGGCTTCGACATGCGCTTCCATGACCGCATCTTCGACATTTTCCAGCGCCTGCAGCGCGCCGAGGATTACCCCGGCACCGGCGTCGGCCTGGCCATCGTGCGCAAGTCCATGCAACGCATGGGCGGGCGCATCGAGGCCGAGAGCGCGCCGGGGAAAGGCGCCACCTTCCGTCTGGAGCTCCCGCGATGACCCCCTCCCCCTTGAACCGCCCCATCCTGCTGGTGGAAGACAACCCGGTGGATCTGGATCTGACACTGCGCGCATTCAAGCGCCGCAAGCTGGCGAATCCCATCGAGATCGCCCGCGACGGACAGGAAGCCCTGGAATGGATACCCCGCTGGGAGGCCGGCGCGCCCCTGCCCCTGGTCATTCTCCTGGACATCAAGCTGCCGCGCGTCGATGGTCTGGAAGTGCTGCGGCAACTGCGCGCGCACCCGGTCAGCCACGCCCTGCCCATCGTCATGCTGACCGCCTCCAACGACGAAAGGGATGTGCGCTCGGCCTACCGGCACCATGCCAATTCCTACATCGTCAAACCGGTCAACTTCGAGAACTTCATGGAAGTGGCGAACCAGATCGAACTGTACTGGTGCCTGGTCAACCACCCGCCGGAATGAGCGCGCCGCCCGGTACCCGGTCCGCTATCCCGCCCGGCCGTCCTGACGTGGCCGCCAGTACATCGGCGCGTATTTCCAGGCCCACAGACCGAACGCGAGCAACCACAGTCCCGCCGCGAGGGTGACCAGCACGGGCGGCAGGCCGGGAATCAGTTCCGGCAGCATGCGCAGCACCGCCACCCCCTGCGCCAGCCAGAACAGCCCCCAGGTGGCACCATCCGCCTCCAGTTTGCGACCGGAATGGCCGAGGCTGACGCGCGAGGCCATGCCGATCAGCATGCTCGCGAAGAAACCGATGCCGAGGGCGTGCAGCGGCGCCTGGCCCGCGCGCCAGTCGAGACCGGCGAAGCGCGCCAGACTGTCGAGGGCATACAGGCTGAAGGCCAGCCCCAACCAGAGGAAGCCCAGGTGCAGCATGGCCAGCAGCCTCACCTGACGGGCGCCGCGCGCCACGCCCCAGCGGCTGGAAAACCAGAACACGATGGTCGCCAGCGGCAGGTCCGCCAGCCACAGCCATTCCCGGCGCTCCAGCAGTTCCAGCGCCGCGTGCGCCAGGCACCCCAGCAGCAGCCCCCAGAGCGGGCCGAACGGCCGGACCATCACGTAGTTGGCGACGATGCGGCTGGTGAACCAGGGAATCATGCGATGGCACACCACAATGAAGGTGGGCACCAGAAAGGCCCAGATGGCGATGGCCTCGGCCAGACGCAGGGCATCCGGCCAATCCG
Source organism: uncultured Thiobacillus sp. (assembly GCA_964581195.1). Lineage (GTDB taxonomy): Bacteria > Pseudomonadota > Gammaproteobacteria > Burkholderiales > Thiobacillaceae > PFJX01. The sequence continues at coordinate 13,522 of CAZONS010000039.1, forward strand.
CCGCCGCCCAGGCCAGGAACAGCGCATCGCCGATCCCCCCCAGCGCCGCCGCCGCCACGGCGAGGCCGGTGTGTGTGCGATCCCCCTTCGGCGCCCCGGTGAAGGTCAACAGCAAGGCCCGCGTCGCCACGACCCAGCCGGCCAGATGCAAGACCAGCCCCGGCAGCGCCAGTCCGGCCAGGAGGGCGAAACCGCCCACACCCAGCAGCACCCCGCTCGCCACGTAGGCGCGCCGGGGAATCGCCGGCCCGTTCGACCAGTTCGGCGCCGCCGTGAAAAGGAACCCGAAGATGAAGAAGGGAAAGATGCCGAACAGCATCCACCAGGCATGCAATGCCGGCCCAGGCAGGACAGCCAGACCGAACCCGCCCGCGCGCCGTATTTCCATATCCAGCAGCCACCAGAGCATGGCCAGCACGGCGAGCAGGGCGCCGGGCAGGAACAGCACGCGATGCGGCGCGGCGGTGTAGGTGGACCAGAGACGGGACATGGCGTGGCGCGTAAGGAAAGGGCGAGGCAGTGTCGGCGCGAGCCGCCGGCGCGACCTTGACCAACGTCAAACCCGCCCGACAGCGCATGGCGGATCGATACCGCGTGGGCGGAGCGAAGCCCGACCGGCATCGCGGGCACGACTGGCGCACAGAAATGTTTCATGTAGCGTATTCAACATGAATGTAGAATGCGTTCATGCAATGGCGCCTAATCATTCTCACCTTACCCACCGAAAACACATCGACCCGCATGCGGGCCTGGCGCCGATTGAAGGCGGCGGGCGCGGCCGTCCTGCGCGACGGGGTGCATTTGCTGCCCGCGAATGCGGCTGGCCATGAGGTGCTGGCGACCATCGCCGACGACGTCGAGGGCGCGGGCGGAATGGCCTATGTGCTTGATCTCGCCGAAACCCATTACCCCTTCGAGAACCTGTTCGATCGCACGGATGAATTCAGCCGGATTGCCACGGAGATCGAGGCGCTGACCGAGAACATCGCGCCGGAGCTGTCGAGCGAGCAAACACGGCAGGCGCGCAAGTTGCGCAAGGCGTTCGATGCCGTGGCGGCGATCGACTTCTTTCCCGGCGAGGCGCGCAGGCAGACCGACGCCTTGCTGTCCCGGCTGGAGCACGCGCTCAAGGCCGCCGCCGCGAGCGACGAGCCCGTTTCCCATCACGGGGCGGTTCCGCCGCGCGCCATTGCCGATTACCAGGGCCGAACCTGGGCCACGCGCAAGCGCCCCTGGGTGGATCGCCTGGCCAGCGCCTGGCTGATCCGCCGGCGCATCGACCCCGCCGCCCGTTTTCTCTGGCTGGACACGCCCCTGGACTGTCCCGCCGCCGCCCTGGGCTTCGATTTCGACGGCGCCGCCTTTACCCATGTCGGGGAGCGCGTGACCTTCGAAACCCTGATCGCCAGCTTCGGCCTGGAGTCGGATCCGGCCCTGATGCGACTGGCCCGCGTCGTGCATTACCTCGATGTCGGCGGCCTGCCGGTAGCGGAAGCCAGCGGCCTGGAAGCCCTGCTCGCCGGCATGAAGGCGGGAATTCCCGACGACGACGCCCTGCTGGACGCGGCCTGCGCCAGCCTCGATTTTTTCCTTATCGCCCTCGCGGAGCAGCCATGAGCGACCCCACCCTACGCCCCCCCCACCCCTCCTTCTGGGAGGCCTTCGTCTATTGGCTGAAGCTCGGCTTCATCAGCTTCGGCGGCCCCGCCGGACAGATCGCCATCATGCATCAGGAGCTGGTGGAGAAACGCCGCTGGATTTCCGAGCACCGCTTCCTCCACGCCCTCAACTACTGCATGGTGCTGCCGGGGCCTGAGGCGCAGCAACTCGCCATCTACATCGGCTGGCTGCTGCACCGCACCTGGGGCGGCATCATCGCCGGCACCCTGTTCGTGCTGCCCTCCCTGTTCATCCTCGCCGGCCTGACCTATGTCTATCTCGCCTTCGGCGACATCACCTTCGTGCAGGGCGTGTTCAACGGCATCAAGCCGGCGGTGGTGGCCATCGTCGTGTTCGCGGCCTGGCGCATCGGCTCGCGGGCGCTGAAGAACAGGCTGCTGTGGGCCCTGGCGGCGCTGTCCTTCATCGCCATCTTCGCGTTGAAGATTCCCTTCCCCTACATCGTCCTGGGCGCCGGCGTCCTGGGTTTCTTCGGCGGCAAGATCTGGCCGGACAAGTTCAAGGTGGGCGGCGGCCACGGCGCCTCCAACAAGCAGTACGGCCCCGCCCTGCTGGACGACGACACCCCCGCGCCGGAACACACCCAATTCAAGCCCATGTACCTGGCGGTGTTGCTGGCGGCGGGCTTCATCCTCTGGGGCGCGGCCATGCTGCTGCTGAGCGACCCGGTTTTGCGGACCATGGGCGAGTTCTTCACCAAGGCGGCGCTCGTCACCTTCGGCGGCGCCTACGCGGTGCTGCCC